>NZ_JBBKVV010000031.1:0-5260 GCF_037968635.1 Phenylobacterium sp. | reverse complement strand
GAACTCGCCGCCGTCGAGGCTGAGCTGCGTGATCCGGTCCATCATCAGCATGGGGGGCGCCGGCAGTTGCGCGTTGCCGGGGCCGAAATAGCCGCCCAGACCCGACTGGATCAGGTCGTCCCGGCTGTAGCTGGACTGCGGCTGATGAAAATCATGCGGATTGGCCACGGTGTCGGGTCCTTTCTGGGAGGGTCGGGGCGATCGGCAGGCGAAGGCCGCCTGAGACGAAGACCCAGATCTTGTCGGTCAGCTCGGCGCGGTCCGGGCGATGGCCGCTGGTCAGGCCGCCGATCAGCGCCTGACGGATGCCGCCGATCAGCAGGGCGATGGTGAGCCGCGGATCGAGGTCGGCGGGAATGACTCCGGCCCGCTGGCCGGCCCGCAGGTTATAGGCGCCTGCCGTCAGTTGTCGGCGTGTGAAGGCCTGTTCCACATCAAGCACCTCGGCGGCGCGGCTCAAGGGGCCGACGACCAACGGCGCGAACGGGTGATCGTAGTGGAAGGCGATATAGGCGGCGATCCGCTCCTTCTCCCGACCGGCCCAGTCCGGAGACACCAGCTTCGACGGGCTGAACGCCGTGGCCTCCAGCCGGTTGTAGAAGCCCTCCACCACGGCGGCGATCAGTCCTCCCTTCGATCCGAAGTGGTGATAGGCCAGCCCGACCGAGACCTTGGCCCGCTTGGCGACCGCCTGCATTTCCAACAGACCGTGGCTGGCGATCAACTCCTCCTGGGCCGCGCGGACCAACCGTTCGGGCGCGCCGATCCTCGGGATGCTCATGGTCGTCCCCGCAATTGAACTGAATTCAATTCAGGCACAGGAGGGCGAACGCTGCAAGCCTCGAATCGCGGTCGGGGTCGCACATCAGGCCGGCGGCAGGTTCTGGATTTGGAGGGCGGTGAAGGCGTTGACCTGGGCCGGCGTCATGGCCGCCACCAGGGTCGAGGTCAGTTGGCGCACCTGGGTCACCGTCAGCTTGGGGATCTGGGTGGCGGTGAAGGCGGTCACCTGGGTGGTGGTCAGCCCCCCGATCAGGGTGGTGGAGAGCGCGCCGATCTGGGCGCCGGGCAGGGCGCCGATCTGGGTGGCTGTGAAGCTTTCGAACAGGGTGGAGTCGAGGGCCGAGAGCTGGGTGGCGGTCAAGCCCGTGATCTGGGTCGCCGCCAGGGTTCCGAACTGGGTGGCCGACAGGCCGAACAGGTTGGTGGTGGACAGCGCGCCTAGCTGACCGGCGGAGAGCCCGACCAGCTGGGTGGCGGTGAGCTCGCCGAAGTCGGTGGCGCTGAGGCCGCGAATATTGGCGGTGCTGACGCCCTGGATCTGGGTGCGTGAGAGACCTGCCACCTGGGTCTGGGTCAGGGCCGAGAAGTTGGTGGCGGTCAGGCCGGCGATCTGGGTGGCGCCCAGGGCGCCCAGTCGGGTCTCGTCCAGGGCGGCCAGGTTGTCGGCGCCGAAGGCGTTGATCTGGGCGGCCGACATGGCGCCGAGCTGGGTCAGGTTGAATTCGTCGAGGTCGGTGGCCGACAGCCCGCCGATCTGGGTCGCGGTCAGCGCCCGGACCTGGGTTGTGGCGAGATCGCTCACCTGGGTGGCGTCGAGGGCCGCCAGGGTCGTCGAGGACAGGCCGGCGAACTGGGATGCGGTCAGGCTGCCGATCTGGGCCGGGCTGAAGCGCCCGAAGTCGGTGGAGGACAGGTCCCCCAGCGCCGTGGCGCTGATGCCGCGAAGCTGGGTGGTGGTGAGCCAGCCGATCTGGGTGTCGTTGAGCGCGGCGACGCCGGCCGCCGACAGCCCGCCGAACTGCTGGGCGCTGAGCCCATCGAACTGGGTGTCGAACAGGGCCGGCAGGGCGGTGGCCGACAGCGACCCGAACTGCCCCGGGGTGAAGCCCTTGATCTGGGTCGCGGTGAACTCGCGCACATCGGTGGCGGTGAGCGCCCGGACCTGGAAGGCGGTCAGCCCCTTGAGCTGGGTGTTGCTGAGCTGCTGGATCACCGTGGCGTTCAGCGAGCCGATGTTGGTGGCCGACAGGACGCCGATCTGCGAGGCCGACAGGGCGACGACCTGGGTGGGGGTGAACCGCGCGAAGTCCGCGGCGTCGAGGCCGCTCAGTTGGCTGGCTGTGAGGCCCTTGATCCGGGCGGGGTCGATAGCCCGGAGCTGAGTGTCCGAGAGCGAGGTCAGGTTGGTCAGCGACAGGCCGCCCAACTGGCTGGCGGTGAGCGCCGCGATCTGGGTCGTGGCCAACTCGGCGAAGTCGGTTTCCGACAGGCTGGCCATCTGGGTGGCGGTGAAGCCCGCCGTCTGGGTGGTGGTCAGGCCGCGGACCTCGGTCTCGTCCAGGCTGGCCAGGTTGGTGGTGGAGAGCGCGCCGAGCTGGCCGGCGGTCAGGGCGCCGATCTGACCGGAGGTGAACTTGTCGAAGTCGGCGCTCTCCAGGCCGCGTACCTGGGTGATCGTGAGGCCCTTGACCTGGGTGGTGGTCAGGGCTGCGACCTGGGTGGAGTCCAACGCCGAGAAACCCGTCGAGGTGAGGCCCGAGATCTGGGTCGCCGACAGGGCCGCGATGGCCTCGGGCGCGAGGGCCGCGAAGTTGGTGGCGGTGATAGCCCCCACCTGGCTGGCCGACAGGGCGCCGACCTGGGTGGCGGTGAGCTTGCCCAGGGTCGCTGAATCGAGGTCGCGCAGTTGCAGGGTGTTGAGGCCCTTCACCTGGGTGGCCGACAGCGAGGCGATCTCGGTGGCGTCGAACTGAGCCAGGTGGGTGGTGGCCAGGGCGCCGATCTGGCTGGCGGTGAAGCCCCCCAGCTGGGTGAGGTTGAACTCATCGATGTCGGCGGTGGTCAGGCCCTTGATCTGGGTGGTGGTCAGACCCCGCACCTGGGTCGCCGACAGCGCGCCGATCTGGGTGGCGTCGAGGCCCGACAGCTTGGTCGCCGACAGTCCCGCCAGTTGGGTCCCCGCCAGGGCGGCGAGGCGGGTGGTGTCCAGGGCGCCGAGCTGGCTGGAGCTCAGACCGCCGAGCTGGGAGGCGTTCAGCGCGGTGAGCTGGGCGGTGTCGAACACCACCGAGCTTGCGAAATGGGCGATCTGGGTGGCCTTCAGGCCCTTGACCTGGCTGGCCGAGAGGGCCGCGACCTGGGTGACCGACAGCGACTCGATCCCGGTCACGCTGAGAGCGCCCACCTGGGTCGAGGTGAGCTGCTGCATCTTCGTGGTCGAGAGCGGCTGCAGGACCGTCACCGAGAGGGCGGAGATCTGGGCAGCCGAGAGATACGAAATCGGCATGAGCGCGATCCTAGACGGTCACGCTTAAGCGATGATCAACCGCCCATGGTCTTTGCGCGGACAGGCTGCTTCCGGGGCCTCAACTCACCAGGTCTCGCACCATGGTCTTGCGCGCCGTCCAGAAGATGGCGGCGGCGATCAGGGTGAAGAGCGAGGTCAGGACCATGGACCAGCGCAGGCCCTCGGCCGTGCCGAGCCCGGCTGCGGTGGCCAGGGTGTCGCTGAGCAGGCCGACGAACAGCGGCCCGAGCCCCAGGCCGATCAGGTTCAGCACCAGCAACAGCAGGGCCGCGGCGGTGGCGCGGGTGTGGGCCGGCACCACGCTCTGGGCCGTGGCGAAGACCGGGCCGTACCAGAGCGAGCCCAGGATGCTGGGAATGACCGTCAGCCACAGCGCCGTCATCGGGTCCTCGACGGTGTAGATGAAGTAGTAGGAGGGCAGGGCCAGCACGGCCGCCGCCGCCGGGACCACGGCGTAGCCGCGGGCGTCCTTGCGGGCGGCGATGTCGGCGAACCAGCCCCCCAGCAGGGTGCCGACGATCCCGGCCGCGCCGCCAATTAGACCGAGAGCGAGCCCCAGGAACCCGGCCGACTTCAGGCCATAGGGCCCGGCCAGCAGGGCGAGCTGATCGCCGTGCAGACGCAGGAAGAAGGCGGCGTTGAAGGCGCCCTGGCCATAGCCCACGAAGGCCATCAGGCCCGCGGCCACCGCCATCAGCCAGAAGGTGGGCTTGCCCGCCAGGACCCTGAACGCGGTGGAGAGCGGCGGGGCGGCCTCGGCCTGGGTCGTGGCGATCGCCGCCAGGTGCTTGCGCGGCTCCTTCAGACAGAAGCCCGCCACCAGGGCCAGGACCAGGCCCGGCGCACCGGCCACGAAGAAGGCGGTTCGCCAGCCATAGGCGTCGGCGATCAGCCCGCCCATCACCAGCCCCAGCAGCGTGCCGATGGGAATGCCGAGGGAATAGGTCGCCAGCGCCGAGGCGCGTTTCTCCTTGGGCGTATAGTCGGCGATCAGGGAGTGGGCGCAAGGGTTGCAGCCGGCCTCGCCGAAGCCCACCCCCATGCGGGCGAGCAGCATCTGCGGGAAGGTCTGGGCCCGCCCGCTGAGCACGGTGAACCCGCTCCACAGCGCCATGCAGCCGGCGATGATCCAGGGCCGGGAGAACCGCTCGGCCAGCCGCGCGATCGGGATGCCCAGGGTGGTGTAGAAAAGCGCGAACGCCAGGCCCGTCAGCATGCCAAGCTGCCAGTCGGCGAGGCCGAGGTCCTTCTTGATGGGCTCGGCCAGGATCGAGACCACCTGCCGGTCCAGGAAGGACAGGATGTAGGCCCCCAGCAGGATGGCGAGGGCGAAGGCGCGGTATCTGGCGTCGAAGGGGGCTGGTTCCTCGGCGGCGAGCGCGGTGGGCGCGACGGCGTCGACCATGGTCGGGGCTCCCTGACTTTTTATCGTTGGCGTCAGATTGGCTCAGTTGCGGGCTATGCGCCACCGCCGCTTGACGGGTCGGCCATGGACGCCTCGAAGTGACGCACCCCTTTGCCGCCTCGCGCGTTGTCGCTGCGGACTCACCGCAAGGATTCCCATGGCCGTTTCCCGTCTCCTCCTCGCCGCCGGCGCCTGCGCCCTAGCGCTGGCCGCCTGCAATCAGCAGGCGCCCTCAACCCCGCCCGCTCAGTTTCCCGCCTCGCTCCCGGAGGCGCCTGCGCCGGTCCCGGTTCCGGCCGAAGAGTCCTACGTCCCGGTGGAAGCGCCTGCGCCGGGCACGCCGGCGGGGCTGGCCGACGACCGCACGCCGATCTCCGAGGCCCCCTTCACCCCGCAGAGCGCCCAGGGCGCGGCCGATGTGGTGCAGGTCTATTTCGCCCTGATCGGCGAGAAGAAGTACGCGCAGGCCTGGGCCCTGTGGGGCGACGGCGGCAAGGCCAGCGGCATGAGCCAGGCCGATTTCGTCGCCAGCTTCGACAAGTACA
>NZ_JBBKVV010000030.1:0-6846 GCF_037968635.1 Phenylobacterium sp. | reverse complement strand
CTGGGCCTGATGCCCCACCCCGACCGCGCCTTCGAGGCCGAGCTGGGCTCCGCCGACGGCGCGATCCTGTTCCAGAGCGCGCTCGCCAGCGCCTAGCCGTTCGGACCCAATTGCGCGATCAGCTAGGCTGAGTCCTTCTCCCCTTGCGGGAGAAGGTGGCCGGTCAGCGACCGGTCGGATGAGGGGTCACACTCCGCTCTCCGCTGATCCTGCGACGCCCCAACCCGAGAGGCATATCAACCCCTCATCCGACCCTGCTCCGCAGGGCCACCTTCTCCCGCAAGGGGAGAAGGATTCTCAGGATGCACCCCCAATTCCGTACGCGCTCTAACGGGCGAACAACGGCAGGCTATCCACGGACGTCGCCCCTTCGATCTCCAATAGCTTCAGCTTCGTCACCCCGCCGCCCGGGGCGGAGAAGCCGCCCAGCTTGCCGTCGGCGCCTTGGACGCGGTGGCAGGGCATGATGATCGGGAACGGGTTCTTGCCCATGGCCTCGCCGACCGCCCTGCTGGCGGTGGGATCGCCCAGGCGTCTGGCGACCTCGCCATAGGTCAGGGTCTGGCCCGGCGGGATGGCGCGGCCGATGGCGTAGACCGCCCGCTGGAAGTCGCTCACCGAACTCATGTCCAGGATGATGTCGCCAAGGTCGTCCTTGGCGCCGGTGAGCAGACCCTGGATGCGGGTGATGGCGGCGGCGATCTCCGGCGTCGGCTCACGGGCCTCGATGCCGGGAAAGCGCTGCTCAAAGCGGGCCTGGGCCTTCTCGTCGGAGGCGTCTGGCAGCCGGACGGCGACAATGCCCGCCGGGCCCCAAGCCAGACCGCAGCGCCCGATGGCGGTGTCGAAGAGGGTGAAGGCGAGCTCTGACATGACCCCAGTCTACCAGACCTGGAGAGTCGTGCTGGCGGGAAACGGACCTTGGCGGCCGGCTTGACTTGGGGCGGCAGGGGCGTAGCCTCGGCTCAAATTACAAGCGTAGTCCCATGAATATCACCGAGGCCGAAAGTCAGATCATGCAGGCGCTGTGGCGGAGGACGCCGCTGACCGCCGACGAGATCGTGACCGATGTCCGCGCCCGCCAGCCCTGGGCCGAGGCGACGGTGAAGACCCTGATCAACCGCCTGCTGAAGAAGAAGGCCATTCGGTCCGAGCGGGTCGACGGCCGCCACCAGTACGTCGCCCTCGTGGATCACGCCAACTATGTGCAGGACGAGAGCCAGGGGCTGCTGGACCGGCTGTTCGAGGGCCAGCTCGCGCCGCTGGTGGCTCACTTCGCCCAGAACCGGAAGCTGAAGCCTGACGAGATCGCGCGCCTCAAGAAGCTGATCGCGGAGCTGGACGACGATGGCTGACCTGATCGCCGACCTGCTGCGCGCCAACCTGGCCGCCAGCCTGGCCATCCTCCTGGTGTTGGCCCTTCGCCTGCCGGCGCGGCGGGTGTTCGGGGCGCAGATCGCCTATCGCTTGTGGCTGATCGTGCCGCTGGCCTTCGCCGCCAGCCTGATCCCGGCCGCCGAGGCGCCGACCGGGACGCCCGGGCCGGCCCTGCCATTGACGCTGACCCCACCAGGCGCGGTGTCGTTCGCGACGGAGGTCTGGGTCGCCGGCGCCGTCGCCATCCTGGCCCTGATGGTCTTCGGCCAGTGGCGGTTCCTGCAGCGGGCCAAGGCCGGAGAGGCCGGTCCCGCCGTGGTCGGCGTGATCGCGCCCCGCATCGTCACGCCGGCCGACCACGAGACCCGCTTCACGGCCGAAGAGCGCGCCCTGGTCCGCGCCCATGAGCGGGCCCACATCGACCGCGGCGACCCGAAGACCAACGCCTGGGTCGCCGTCTTCCAAGCGGTGAACTGGTTCAATCCCCTGGTCCATGTGGCCGCCTACCACCTGCGGCTGGACCAGGAGCTGGCCTGCGACGCCACGGTGATGGCGCGGCGACCCGGCGACCGCAGGCTCTATGCCCAGACGATGCTGAAGACCCAGCTGGCCGCCACGCCCCTGCCCTTCGGCTGCTACTGGCCCGCGCCCTCGCGCCATCCGCTGGAGGCCCGGGTCGCCATGCTGAAACAGGCGCGACCGTCGCCGACCCGTGCGCTCGCGGGCTTCTGGATCGTCATGGCGCTGTCGGTCGCGGCCGGCGTCGGCGCCTGGGCCGCCCAGCCGCCCTCGCCACCTCACGTCCGCTGGCTCGACATGCCCAACCAGGTGGCCAAGCGCCATGCCCCCGCGACCGTGGTGGTGATCTCCATGACGTCGGAGCAGGTCAAGGCGCTGACCCGGGCGGCGCGGTAAAAACCGCTCATCCCGGCGAAGGCCGGGACCCAGATACACCTGCCGCTTTCAGAATTGCGGGCTCAGATCGTGATCTACGACCTGGGTCCCGGCCTTCGCCGGGAAGAGCGGGAGTGGGGTTAGGCCCTCACTCCGAAATCGTCGTCACCTTCACCCCCTTGTCCGCCGCGATCTCGGCGGCGGAGAACGGGAGGCGGACCCAGCCCTTTTTCGCATGCAGCAGGGTCTGGTCGGCATAGTGCGGCGAGGCGGGATCGGTGGACTGGTCGTAGGTGAGGATCGCGTCGGCCACCGGGCCCTTGGCGTCGAAGGTCACCACCTGGATGTAGCTGGAACCGTGGAAGGGCACGAGGCCCGAACCGACCCAGGCCGACTGCTGGGCGTTGAGCACGCCGTCGCCGCCTTCGCCGCCATGCACCGGGATCTTCTGGTCGCCGCGCACCGCGTACTGGACCTCGCCCCAGGGGGCGTCGAGGGCGACACCCTTGACGGCCAGCAGTTCGACGGCGTCGGCCAAGGCGGTCTTCAGCGCCGGCGAAGCGGTGTCGTTCAGGTCGCGCGGGGTGTGGACTGGATCGGTGGCATCGAAGGCCGTGGCCCAGAGGCCGGGGATACGCTGGGCCTTGCGCCAGAACTCCACAAACAGATGGGCGCCCCGGCTGTCGACATTCATCCGCCGGTCCCACTGCGCCAGCACCGTGCAGGCCCCGACGAGGCTGACGTCCTTGCCCGCCGTGCTGGTCCCGCTGGGAGCGGCGGCGCACATCTTCAGCAGGTCGGGGATGGCGAGATCAGCGGCCAGGTTGCGGTTGGCGTAGAGCATGGCCTGGACGGACGCCGGGTCGATGCTCTTGCCCGGCAGGCCGTCGGTCCCGGCCAGGCGAGCCTCGATGGTCATCAGGCCTGATCGGGTGCGCAGGTTCTGGGCGACGGCGGCGGGGCCAACGATCGGCGGGAAGGCGGCCATCGGCGCGCGGCCATTGGCCAGCCAATAGCTGTCATTGCTGTTGGCCACATAGTCGGTTCGCACCACAGAGGGCATCGCTTCGCCCGGCATCAGTCCCGGTGACGCCGTCCCGGCCGCCACCTGCCAGTTGCAGGCCGAGCGCGCGCCATCCAGCACATAGATCCGCGCCGTGGCGGCCAGCGCCCCCAGGCCCGAGGGCGGGGCGCAGGTCTTGGCGAAGTCGGCGGTGACGTTGGGGGTGGAGGTGATGTCGGCATAGAGGACGTTCCCCTCGCGATCACTGGCGATGGTGTTCACCCAAGGAATGCCCAGGGTCTTGGTGATCCCGGCCTTGATCTCCTCCACCGACCTGGCGCGGGCGATTCCCAGCCAGCTGTCGCCGGAGCGGACATTGTTCTTGTTGGCGTCGCGCAGGGCGTAGGCGGACTTGGCGGTCCAGGCCACGCCCACCTGGGGCATGACCACCATCGGCCCGTAGATCGAAGTGTAGGTCATCCGCGTCTGCGGCGGGCCGTCCTTGACCTCCACGGTCACCGCCTTGGCAGCCATCGTCAGACGCTTGCCGTCGAGGTAGTAGGCCGTGGCGTCGGCGGGATCGAGGCTGAGCTCGAAGAGTGTGAAGTGGCGGTCGGTGGAGACCGTGTGGGTCCAGGCCACATCCTTGTTGAAGCCGATGGACATGCCCGGCGCGCCGCCGATGGTCACCCCCATGACGTCCAGCCTGCCGGGGATGGTCAGGTGGACTTCGTAGAAGCGGTTGGTGGTTTCCCAGGGGAAGTGGGGGTTGCCCAGCAGGACGCCGGACCTGTTGGCGGTCACGTCACGGCCGAAGGCCCAGCCGTTGCTGCCCAGGCCGAATTGCTCGGGCTCGAGGGGCAGGCCCGGGGCGTCCAGCGCGGCCTGAGCCTTCAGGGTCGGCGGCGCGGCGGCGTTGACCTGGCGCAGCCACGCCCCGCCGCTGGCCTGGATCATCCGCTCTTCGTTGAGGCGCAGCATGTCATCGAGGGTGAGAGGCCGCAGCCAGGCGCCGTCACGGCAGGCGACGGGCAGAGCCGCCTTGGGGGTGTCGCGCAGGAAGCGGTTGTAGCCGGCCACATAGCCCAGAACCATGTCGCGATAGTCCGCCGACAGCTTGTCGAAATTGGTCTTCAGCGCCGCGACATCGAGGTTGGCGCGGAAGAAGAAGTCGCTCTCCAGGTTCTTGGTCTCGGCGAAGGCGACGGTGTTGACGCCGTCGGGGCCGAAATACTTTGACCTCTCGCCGTTCACGGTGACGACCTTGTCGGCCAGCAGGCAGAGATTGTCCTGGGCGAAGGCGTAGGCCTGGCCATAGCCGATCCCGCCATAGTCGGCGGCGCTGACATGGGGGATGCCATAGGCGGTGCGCGAGATCTGGGCCTTGTAGCGTGGCGCGGCCTGAGCGCCTCCAGCCAGAATCAAACCGATCACCACCGCGCCCAACAGCGCCGAAAGCCTAGCCGACATCACGCGTCCCTCCCGGGCGCGTTCGCCGCGCCACATTACCGGCGATCACATGACGGCCTTCCCCGCGCGGCAGTCAACGGTGGCGCGACCAGCCCGGAAGCTTGTTCCGCCCCCTCGCAACCGCGCCCGAGTCCGGCTAGAACGCGCGCCATGAGCGCCCAGCCTGCAAAGACCCTGGCCGAGACGGCCGTCGAATACGGCCTGAAGCCCGAGGAATTCGACCTCATCATCCGACGCCTGAACCGCGAGCCGACCGCGGTCGAGCTGGGGGTGTTCTCGGTGATGTGGAGCGAGCACTGCTCCTACAAGTCCAGCAAGATTCACCTCTCCAAGTTTCCCACCAAGGGACCCCGGGTGATCTGCGGTCCCGGCGAGAACGCCGGCGTGGTGGACATCGGTGACGGCCAGGCCTGCATCTTCAAGATGGAGAGCCACAACCACCCGTCCTATATCGAGCCCTATCAGGGGGCGGCGACGGGCGTCGGCGGCATCATGCGCGACGTCTTCACCATGGGTGCGCGGCCCATCGCCCTCTTGAACGCCCTGCGGTTCGGCGATCCCAGCCATCCTAAGACCAAGCGCCTGGTGGCCGGCGTGGTCAGCGGCATCGGCGGCTATGGCAACTGCGTGGGCGTCCCCACCGTGGCCGGGGAGACCAATTTCCACAAGGGCTATGACGGCAACATCCTGGTCAACGCCATGTGCGTGGGCCTGGCCGACGCCGACAAGATCTTCTACTCGGCCGCCCCGGCCGCCGGCCTGCCGGTGGTCTATTTCGGCTCCAAGACCGGCCGCGACGGCATCCACGGCGCCACCATGGCCAGCCAGGAATTCGACGACGCGTCGGACGAAAAGCGCCCCACGGTCCAGGTCGGCGACCCCTTCGCCGAGAAGCTGCTGATCGAAGCGACCCTGGAGCTGATGGCTTCGGGCGCCGTGGCCGCCATCCAGGACATGGGCGCGGCGGGCCTGACCTCCTCCTCGGTGGAGATGGCCGGCAAGGGCGGGGTCGGCATCGAGCTCAACCTCGACATGGTTCCCCAGCGCGAAGAGGGCATGAGCGCCTATGAGCTGATGCTGTCGGAGAGCCAGGAGCGCATGCTGGCGGTCCTGAAGCCCGGCCGCGAGAACGACGGCCACGCGATCTTCGAGAAATGGGGCCTGGACGCCGCCGTCATCGGCTGGACCACCGACACCGGCCACATGGTGCTCAAGCACAAGGGCGAGACCGTCTGCGACGTGCCGCTCGCGCCGCTGTTCGACGACGCCCCGCTCTATGACCGGCCCTGGACGGCCCCAGCCGCCCAGCCGCGCCTGACGCCTTCCGAGGTGCCCGAGCCCGACCACTACGGCCAGGCGATCCTCAAGCTGATGAGCGCGCCCGACATGGCCTCCAAGCGCTGGCTCTGGGAGCAGTACGACCGCCACGTCATGGCCGACACCCTGGAGGACTCAGCCACCGGCGCCGACGCCGGGATCGTGCGGGTTCACGGGACGAAGAAGGCCCTGGCCATGACCTCCGACGTCACCCCGCGCTACGTCCAGAACGACCCCTTCGAAGGCGGCAAGCAGGCCGTGGCCGAGGCCTGGCGCAACCTGACCTGCGTGGGCGCCGACCCCGTCGCCATCACCGACAACCTGAACTTCGGAAACCCCGAGCGGCCCGAGATCATGGGCCAGATCGTCCGCGCCATCGACGGCATGGCCGAGGCCTGCCGGGTGCTGGACTTCCCGGTCGTGAGCGGGAACGTGTCGCTCTACAACGAGACCAACGGCGCGGCCATTCCGCCGACCCCGACCGTGGGCGGCGTTGGCATCCTGGCCGACTCCAGCAAGCGGGCCGACTTCTCCAGCATGAGGGCCGGCGACACCCTGGTGCTGCTGGGCGAGACCCGCGGCGAGCTGGGCGCCAGCATGTACCTGCGCGAGATCCTGGGCCGCGAAGACGGCGCGCCGCCGCCCGTGGACCTGGCCATGGAACGCCAGATCGGCGACTTCGTGCGCGCGCAGATCGTGGCCGGCCGCGTGACGGTGGTCCACGACCTCTCCGATGGCGGCCTGGCCGCCGCGGCCGCCGAGATGGCCCTGGCCTCCGACGTCGG
>NZ_JBBKVV010000029.1:0-16777 GCF_037968635.1 Phenylobacterium sp. | reverse complement strand
GCCCTAGACCAACCCTCCCCACCACCCTCATAGTCCGCCACAACAACCGTCTGGGGAGGCGACCATGTTGCGCAGATACGGGCTCCTGGCCCTGGGGCTGATCCTGATCCTTGCGGGGTCGGTCCTCGCCCATGCCGTCCAGACCACCCACGGCGTCACGGTCACCGATGTGCGGTTCGCCGGCGACAAGGGCGTGGTGATGAGCGGGCTGCTCTATCGGCCGGCCTCAGCCACCCAGGCGACACCGGCGCCGGCGATCCTCGCCAGCCACGGCTATATCAACACCCGCGAGATGCAGAGCGCCTTCGCCATCGAGCTGTCGCGGCGCGGCTTCGTGGTGCTGGCCATGGACATGACCGGGCACGGCAATTCCGGGGCCGCCGTCGGCCAGCAGGGCTTTGGCGGGCCCGCCGCCCTGCGCTATCTGCGCGGCCTGCCGTTTGTGGACACCGGCAATATCGGCCTGGAGGGCCACAGCCTCGGCGGCGGGCCGGTGGTGGCCGCCGCGGAGTCGGCACCGGACGGCTACAAGGCCGTGGTGCTGGAGGGGTCGACCCCGGCCATCGGGGCGGTGTTCGGGGCCGCCGCCAAGGGCAGCCTGCGCAACCTGGCCCTGGTGTTTGGCCAGTATGACGAGTTCGCGCCCCTGATGTGGCAGGTGGCCAAGGGCGGCGACGTGGAGACCTCGAAGTCCCTGCAGGCGATGTTCGGGTCCGCCGGCCCTGTGGTGGAGGGCCGTGTCTATGGCGACGCCGCCGCCGGGACCGCGCGGGTGCTGCACAACCCGCCCATCACCCATCCTTGGGAGCACTTCTCCGCCGCCGGGGTCAGTCCCGCCGTGGACTGGTTCCAGACCCAGCTCTCGGGCGCGGCGCGGCCCCTGCCGCCGGGCGATCAGATCTGGATCTGGAAGGAGGTCGGCACGGGCGTGGGATTCCTGGGCTTTGTCCTGCTGCTGCTGGGGACCTTCCAGGTCCTGCTCCGTGTGCCGGTGTTCGCCGGTCTGGCGCGGCCGGCGGAGCCCGCCGGGACGCAGAGGGGCGGCAAGTGGTGGCTGGCGGCCATGCTGACCGCCGTGGTCCCGGCCTGCACCTTCTTCGCCTTCATGGAGATCGGAAACCTGTTCTTCCCGATGAAGCTGTTCCCGCAGTTCATCACCAACCAGCTGCTGGTCTGGGCGATCCTCAACGGGGTGATCACCCTGGTGCTGGGATTGTTTCTGAAGGGCGGCAAGAGCGCCTTCACCACTGACTGGCCGCGCGCGGTCGCCATCGCGGTGGCCACCGTGGCGGTGGGATATCTGTCGCTGGCCGCCGTGGATGCGCTGTTCCAGGTGGACTACCGGTTCTGGGTCCTGGGGCTGAAGCCGCTGGACGGCCCGCACGCGCTGATGGCCCTGGCCTATCTGCCGCTCTGGACGGCCTTCTTCCTGGTGTCGCTGCGGGCGCTCAACACCAACCTGGCGGTGCGGGGGGAGGGGGCGGCCGCCTACCTGACCGCCGCGCTGTCGATGTGCGCGGGGTTCGTCATCCTGCTGGCGATCCAGTACGGCAGCCTGTTCGCCACCGGCCTGCTGGCCGTGCCGAGCGCGTCGCTGAACACCATCATCGCCATCCAGTTCGTGCCGCTGCTGGCCATGGTCGGCGTGATCGCCGCCTTCACCTACCGGCGCACCAACAGCTACGTCCCCGGCGCCCTGATCTGCGCCCTGGTGATCTGCTGGTACGTGACGGCGGGCACCGCCACCCACTGGTCGCCGGAGTTCCGGCTGCCGGGGGCGGCGGCGACGTCGAAATAGCGCCTTAGCGCAGCAGGGCCGAGACGACCTCGGAGATCAGGCCGGTGCGGGTCTGGGCCAGGTAGTACTGGTCGTCGACATGGACCCAGCGATAGCCGGCGGGCGGCGTGCGCAGACGATACGTGGTGGGGTTCGCGACATAGTATTGCTGGCTGATGTAGGTGGTCGGCAGGCGCTGGCCGCGATTGTACATCTTCTTGTACTGGCCGGGCGGCATGCCGCCCGGCTTCTTGGCCAGGCCCGGAGGCGTCTTGGCGCCGTGGTGGCCATCGTTGTCGTAGTGGGCCTTGTCGTGCGACTTGCTGTGATGTTTGTCGCCGTGCTTTTCGCCATGCTTGCCGTGGCCGCCCGGATCGGCGGAGGCGGCCAGCGGCGCCCCCAGGCCGAGGGTGGCGGTGGCGGCGGCGATCAGTAGAAGTTTCATCTTGGCATCCTTCGGGGGCGGTCCCTCGGGCTACCAACGCAGACCGGCCCCGATGGTTCGTCGGCTAAGCGACAATCCGGTAGGCGCAGCGCCGCGCCCCGGCCAGGATGTGCTCCAGCCGCTCGACCTTGGCCGGGGCCAGCAGCATCTGGAACAGGGACAGTTCGGCGCGGCAGAAGCCCTGGCAGGCGGTGGCGGCCGCGCAGATCGGGCAATGGTTCTCGATCAGCAGGTAGGAGCCGTCGTCCTGCGCGCTCCATTCAGCCATGTAGCCCTCGGCGGCCCGCAGTTGCGCCAGCCGGGCCAGCCGCGCCTCCAGGCCCGCGTCAGGCAGGGCGGCGCTGTAACCCTCAGCCACCAGCCGCTCGCGCCGGGCGATCAGCCGGTCCAGCACCGCGGGCCCGAACTCGGCCCGCACCGCCTCGATCAGGTCCACGGTCATCTGGGCGTGGGTGTCGGGGAACCGGCCGTGCCCCTTGGCGGTCAGCGACCAGGACCGTCGTGGCCGCCCCACCCCGGCGCGGGCGGTGACATGCTCCACCAGCCCCTCGGCGGCCAGCTTCTCCAGGGCCTGCAACGCCGCCTGCCGGCTGATCCCCAGCGTGGTCGCAAGCGCCAGGGTCCGGCTCGGGCCCCGGGTCTTGATCTGGAACAGCAGGTCGTCGGGCGTGCTTCGCATTTGACAATCAATCTATTGCAAACCTGAGCCGCCCCGTCTAGTCGTCTGCACATTCGCCCTGTTGAGCCTGTCGAAATGGAACCTGCCCAAGCCCAGGACGGAAGCTGGGCCGACGTCGTCGCCGACGGCCGGCTGCCGCTGTTCGCCCTGATCTGCCTGGGGGTCTGGCTGGGGGCCGCCGACAGCCTGGTCACCGCCACCATCATGCCCAGCGTCGGCGCCGACCTCGGCGGCTACGCCTTCTTCGGCTGGGCCACGGCGGGCTACCTGCTGGGCTCGGTCATGGCCGGGGCGAGCTCGGGGCTGCTGGCCCGGCGCTTTGGCCTGCGCCGGGGCACGGCCTGGGCGGCCCTGCTCTACGCCTTCGGCTGCGCGCTCAGCGCCGCGGGACCCGACATCGCCACCTTCCTCGTCGGCCGCCTGCTGCAGGGGATTGGCGGCGGCTGGGTCACCGGATTCTGCTCCGTGGCCATCGGCCTGCTCTTCCCCAACCGCCTGCTGCCCCGTGTCTACGCCGCCATCACCGCCGTCTGGGGTGTCGCCAGCCTGGTGGGGCCCATGATCGGCGGGGTCTTCGCCGACGCCGGCGTTTGGCGCTGGGTCTTCTGGTTCTTCGCCATCCAGGCTGTGGCCGTCGCCGGCGCGGCCTTCCTGATGCTCCCCAAGGGCCAGAACGGCGAAGCGGGCCAGGGTGTGGCATGGGGTCAGCTCGGCCTCATCGCCGGCGGCGTCGTGGCTATCGGCGCGGCTGACGTGGCCGGGACCTTCGGACGTTCGGCGGGCCTGACCCTGGTGGGCGTGGTCCTGCTGCTGGCCATGGTCTGGCTGGACGAGCGCGCCGTGGTCCGACTGCTCCCCAAGGGCTCGGGTTCGCTGCGCACCATCCCGGGCTCGGGCTACGCCAGCATGTTCCTGCTGACGGCGGCCTCCATGGGTTACGCCATCTACGGTCCTGCGATCCTGCAACAGCTCGCCGGTTTGTCTGCCCTGACCGCCGGCTATGTGATCGCCGGAGAGGCGGCGGCCTGGACCCTCGCGGGTCTGGCCGTCGCCCATCTCACCGGACGCTGGCCCGGCCGCATGATCCTGATGGGCGCGCTCTGCGCCACGGCCGGTGTCGGCGCCAGCGCCCTGGTCTTCCCGACCGGCTCGGTTCTTGGGATCGCCCTGGCCGGCGCGGCGCTGGGGGCGGGGTTCGGGCTGTCCTGGGCCTTCATGAGCCAGTCGATTCTGGCGGCCCTGCCCGACGAGGAGCGGGCCATCGGCGCGGCGGCCATGACCACGGTGCGCCTGACAGGCTCGGCGGCGGGGGCGGCCATGGCGGGCGCGGTCGCCAATCTGGTGGGCTTCTCGCACGGCCTCAGCGACGCTACCGCCAGGTCGGCCGGCGTCTGGGTCTTCGTCGCCGCCCTGCCGGTGGCGCTGGCGGGGGTATGGACCGCGCGGCGCCTGGCGAGTTTCCGCTAGAGTTGGTCCAGCCCGTAGGCCGCGTGCAGAGCCCGCACCGCCAGCTCGGTATAGGCCGCGTCGATCAGCACGCTGATCTTGATCTCGCTGGTGGAGATCACCTGGATGTTGACGCCCTTCTCGGCCAGGGCGCCGAACATGGTCTTGGCGACGCCGGTGTGGCTGCGCATGCCCACCCCGATGACCGAGACCTTGGCGACGTCCTCGTTGACGGCCACGTCCTCGAAGCCGATTTGCGCTTGGGCGGCGCGGACGATCTCCACGGCGCGGGCCGCGTCACGCTTGCCCACCGTGAACTCCATGTTGGCGGTGTCGGCGGTGCGGGCGTGGCTCTGGACGATCATGTCCACATTGACGTTGGCGTCGGCGAGCGCGCCGAAGACCACCGAGGACACCCCGGGATGGTCGGGCAGGCCGTACAGCGTGATCTTGGCCTCGTCGCGGCTATAGGCGACCCCGCTCACGATGCGCTTTTCCATGATCTCTTCCTCGTCGCACACGATGGTGCCTTGGCCGGGCGCTTCGCCGGGCTCGACAAAACTGGACAGCACCCGCACCGGCACGTTCTGGGCCATGGCGAGTTCGACGGAGCGGGTCTGCAGGACCTTGGCGCCCAGGGACGCCATCTCCAGCATCTCCTCGTAGGAGATCTTGTTGAGCTTGCGGGCCTTGCTCTCGATCCGCGGGTCGGTGGTGTAGACGCCGTCCACGTCGGTATAGATGTCGCAGCGGATGGCCTTGACCGCCGCGGCGATGGCCACGGCGCTGGTGTCGGAGCCGCCGCGGCCCAGGGTGGCGATACGGCCGTCTCGCGTCACGCCCTGGAAGCCGGCGATCACCGCCACCTGGCCCTTGTCCATGGCCTCGATCAGATTCTCGGACGGGACGTCGTCGATGCGGGCGCGGCCGTGGGCGTCGTCGGCGATGATCGGGATTTGCCAACCCATCCAGGAGCGGGCGGAAATGCCCATGTTGCGCAGGGTCATGGCCAACAGGCCGGCCGTCACCTGTTCGCCTGAGGCCACCACGACGTCGTATTCGTCGTCGGAGGGCGCCAGGCCCTGGCTCGCGGCGCCGGCGCCGTCGGTCCAGGCCACCAGCTCGTTGGTCTTGCCGGACATGGCCGAGACCACCACGGCCACCTGATGGCCCGCGGCCACTTCGGCGGCCACCAGCCGACCCACGCGCCGGATGCGCTCCAGGTCAGCGACGGACGTGCCGCCGAATTTCATCACCAGCCGGGACATGGGCGTGGTCACAAGCTCCTTGAGGGGAGAGGGAAGGGCCGCGTTCTAGCGACGCTCGACGCGCGGGGCAACGCCGGGCTTCGCGCAAGCGCGGTTGGCGCGTAGAAGGAGGCCCATGACCGTCGCTTCCAGCATCGACCCCGAAGATGTCGAACGCTTCTCGCGCATCGCCGCCGAATGGTGGGATCCGAAGGGCAAGTTCGCCCCGTTGCACAAGTTCAACCCCGTGCGCCTGTCCTTCATCCGCGAGCAGGCCCTGGTCCGTTTCGGACGCGACAGCCAGGCGCGCAAGCCCTTCGAGGGCCTGAAACTGCTGGATATCGGTTGCGGCGGTGGGCTGCTCTCCGAGCCGATGACCAAGCTGGGCTTCTCCGTCACGGGGGTCGACGCTTCGGAGCGCAATATCGGCACGGCCAGCGCCCACGCCGCCGAACAGAAGCTCGAGATCGACTACCGCGCCGGCACCGCCGAGGGCCTTGAGGCCGAGGGTGCGGGCCCCTTCGACGTGATCCTCAACATGGAGGTGATCGAGCACGTGGCCGATCCAGGCGAATATCTGCGCACCTGCGGCCGCCTGCTGGCGCCCGGCGGCCTGATGATCGTCGCGACCCTGAACCGCACCCTCAAGGCCTTCGCGCTCGCCAAGGTGGGCGCGGAATATGTGCTGCGCTGGGTGCCAGCCGGCACTCACGACTGGACCAAGTTCCTCAAGCCCGACGAACTTCGCGGCTTCCTGCGGGACGAGGCCCTTCAGGTTCAGGGCCCCTTCGGGGTCGCCTTTGACCCGATGAACGGCCGTTGGTGCCGGTCTTCAGACTGCGACATCAACTACATGATGACTGTAACCCGCGACGCGTCGTAAACACGGCCCGTTCAAAGGACCGATACATGGCTTCGATACGCGTGCTCAGTCACGCTTTCCGCGCTTGGCGGCGCAATATGAAGTGGGCCAAGCACGAGCCGGAAACGCCGTATCTGGCCGACCTGCTCTCTGGCGCGCCCGTTTGCCTGCACGTGGGCGCCAGCGATGGCCGACATTCCTACGTGATGACCCAGGTGGCCCCGGACGCCCGAATCTATGCGTTCGAGCCCTCGGCCTTCACCTTCGACGTGCTGAAGCACTGTCTGGCCTGGCATGGCATTTCGCACCAGGTCACGCCGATCCACGCCGCCGTCTCCGACGCGCCGGGGGAGATGCTGCTGGTGACGCCGAAGAAGACCTCCGGCCGGATGGGTCGCGCCTACGCCTTCGTCGCCGATGCAGCGCCCGAAGGTAAGGTCCGCCCCGATCTCGAGGACGTCGGCGTCGAGCTGCAGCCGACTCCGGTGGTCACCCTCGACGGCTATTGCGAGGCCAACGGTGTCAGCCGCGTCGACTTTATCCGCATGGATATCGAGGGCGCCGAGCAGAAGGCGCTGACCGGCGCGCTCGGCGTCATCGACCGTGATCGGCCCCACATCCTGCTGGAAATCCACCCCGCCATGCTGGAGGCGCGCTTCGACGGCTCAGCCGAGGCGGTGGTGGAGATGTTCCGCTCCCGCGGCTACCGCATGTTCGCCCTGAACGGCGACCGGCTGGAGGAACGCACCACCGTGGTGCCGAACCTGCCCTGGAAGGACTACTTCTTCGTCCACCCCAGCCGCGCGCCGAAGCTCCCCGACGGCGTCTTCAAGGCGCGGATGGCGGCTTGAGCCTCTAGCCGAGCCTTGGGTCGCGTCCTAAACCTCACCCAACAACGAAATGGGGAGGCGACCGCATGCTGGCCTTGATGATGGACCGGGCGCTGAGCCTGCCGTCCATCCTGGAATATGCGGCGGCCTATCACGGCGACCGGGAGGTGGTGACGCGCACCGTCGAGGGGCCGATCCACCGCTACACCTATGCCGACGCCCTGGTCCGCGCCAAGCAGATGGCCAAGGCGCTCACCGCGCTGGGCGTGAAGCGTGGCGACCGGGTCGCGACCCTGGCCTGGAGCACTCACCGCCACTTCGAGCTCTATTACGCGGTCAGCGGCATCGGGGCGGTGCTGCACACCATCAATCCGCGCCTGCATCCCGACCAGGTGGCCTGGGTGGCCAACCACGCCGAGGACAGCGTGCTGCTGTTCGACATCACTTTCGGCGTGCTGGTGGGGGAACTGGCTCCCAAGATGACCACGGTGAATACCTTCGTGGCCCTCACAGACCGCGAGCACATGCCCAAGGAGTCGCCGGCTGGCACCCTGGTCTATGAAGAGCTGATCGCCGCCCATACGCCCGACTTCAGCTGGCCGGAGCTGGACGAGCGGACCGCCTCGGGCCTCTGCTACACCTCCGGCACCACGGGCAATCCGAAGGGGGTGCTCTATTCGCACCGGGCCACCGTGCTGCACGCCATGGCGATGGTGCAGCCCGACGCCTTCGACCTTGGCGCCCGCGACGTCGTCCTGCCGTGCGCCCAGATGTACCATGCCAACGCCTGGTGCACGCCGTATGGCGCGCCGCTCGTGGGGGCCAAGCTGATCCTGCCGGGCCGGCAACTGGACGGCCCCTCGATCTGCGAACTGGCGGTGGCGGAGGGCGCGACCTTCCTGCTGGGGGTGCCCACCATCTGGATCGGCGTGCTGGATCACCTGGACCAGACGAAACAGAAGCTTACCAGCGTGCGCACCGTCGCCGTCGGCGGCTCGGCGCCGACCGCCGCCCTGATCTCCCGGATCGAGGACCAGATGGGCGCCACCGTGCGTCAGATCTGGGGGATGACCGAGACCAGCCCCATGGGGGTGATCAACACCCCGCTGCCCAGTCATGCCGGCGAGGAGGCCGCCGTCGCCACCACGCGCAAACTGAAACAGGGCCGCGGCCTGTGGGGCGTCGAGATGCGCATCATGGCCGACGACGGTTCGCAACAGCCCCGCGACGGCGCCAGTCCCGGCGCCCTGCAGGTTCGGGGGCCCTGGGTCTCCTCGGCCTATTTCAAGAACGAGGGGGCGCAGGCCTTCACCGATGATGGCTGGTTCGACACCGGTGACATCGCCACCATCGACCCCGAGGGCTATCTGCGCCTCACCGACCGGGCCAAGGACGTGATCAAGTCGGGCGGCGAGTGGATCTCCACCCTGGACCTGGAGGACGCGGTCTCGTCCCACCCCGCCGTGGCCATGGCCGCCGCCATCGGTGTGCCGCATCCGAAGTGGGATGAGCGGCCCCTGCTGCTGGTCACCCTGCGTCCCGGCCAGACCGCCGACCCGGAGGAGCTCAAGGCTCATGTCGCCGCCCGCGTCGCCAAGTGGTGGACGCCAGACGAAGTGCGGATCGTCGATGCTCTGCCCATCGGCCCGACCGGAAAGGTGCTCAAGCGCGAACTTCGTGACCAGTTGAGCACAACCCCGGCAAACTAAGGGGTCGCGCGCCCGAACTCCGGTTGCGATCTCGCGTTCAGACCCCAGGTAAGGCTGAGACGACGGAGTAGCATGCGTGGCGCGTAAACGGCCCAAGGGCGTTCTGGAGATAACCTGGGCCGTGGCGGAATCCGCTGCGGCGGGTCGGAAGGAACATGTCCCGGTCGGCGCCGACTATCCCGACACCGTGGTCCGGCGCATCAGCTTCGCCGCTGGCGGCGGCCTGGGTTGGAAGCTCTCGGCCATCGAGAGCCCGCGCGCCAAGCCAGCCCCCTGGAAGATCGTCGTCGTCACCGGCGCGCCCTCATGGGCGGAATACTGGGCGCCGGCTGTCGCCGCCCTTCCCAAGGACCGCGAGATGGTGGTGGTGGATCGCCCCGGCTACGCTGGCTCCGAGCCCGTCGACTATGTTGGTGACATCGGGCAGCAGGCCTTGGCGCTCAGCCCCTTGCTGACAGCCAAGTCCGGCCAGAAGATCCTGCTGGTGGGCCAGTCCTACGGGGCCGCCATCGCCACCCTGATGGCGGCGGCGAATCCCGGCAAGGTGGCGGGCCTGGTCCTGCTGTCGGGCTACTACGGCCGCCCCGGCCCCACCGCCAAGTGGCTGTTGAAGGTCGGGGCTCGGATGTTGAAGATCATTCCCCGCGATGTCCGGCACGCCGTGCTGGAGGTCACCAACCAGGCGGGGCAGTTGGAAGGCATGCATGCGGCCCTCCGCCGCGTGAAGGTCCCGGTCCACGTCGTGCACGGCGATAAGGACGATTTCGCGCCCATCGAGCTGGCCGAGAAGCTGGTGGCCGAGACTCGCACTCGGCGGCCCATGCGGTTCGAGCGGGTCGTCGGCGCCGACCACTTCCTGAACGACGGCCCGACCGAGGACCTGCTGGCCACGCTCGAGGGCTGCATCCCGAGGCGCTGGGAATTCAAGCTGAACTGGCCACAGTGGGCGGACCGCCTGACGCTTCCCAAACTCAAGTCCAGGTCGTCGGCTCCGGCCTAGGGAACAAGTCATGGTTGTTGACGGTTGTCTCCCCCAGGGCGGGGCTCCTCCAAGGAGACGAACCGAGATGATCACCAAACTGCTTCTCGCGGCCGCTGCCGCCTCTCTGATCGCCGTTCCCGCCATGGCCCAGGTCGCCGGCGCCGCTGGTGTGAAGGCCGGCGCTACGACCCCGGCGGGCGGCACGACCGCCGGCGCGGCCATAGGCGCGCAAACCAACCTTCCCGCAGCCACGCCGCCTGTGGGCTCCACCACCGTGAATCCGCCCGCCGCCTCTGCGGCGACCTCGGCGACCGGCATGGTCTCGACCCCGGCTGCTGGCGCGTCGACGGGCATGGCCACCAACACCTCGGCGACGGCGGCGGACCTGACGGTCGGCGCGCCGGTCACCGACTCCACCGGAGCGCCCATCGGCACCATCTCGAAGGTGACCAAGGGCCAGACCGTCGCGGACACTTCGGTGACCCTGAGCGCGGGGGGCAAGACCGCGACCCTTCCGGCCTCCAGCCTGTCGCTCAGCGGCGGCAATCTGATCGCCACCCAGACCAAGGCCTCGATCTGGGGTCAGAAGTAGGCCTGAGATGCGTCGCGGGTCCGGACGTTCGCGTCCGGACCCGCCAAACGCCAATTTCCCTTGGCGCGCGTCATCTGAACGGCGATAAGGTTTGCCTCTTGAAAGTCTCGGGCATACCGAGATTTCGATAATCCGCCCGATCAATCGGGCGCTGTTCGGGGAACGCCAGGATGAAAGCCGCAGTGCTGCGCGAAGTGGGCAAGCCGCTTCAGATCGAAGATGTTCAGATCAACAAGCCGGGCCCGCACGAGGTTCTGATCCGCACCAAGGCGGCCGGCCTGTGCCACTCCGACCTGCACTTCATGCTGGGCTCATACCCCACGGTCCTGCCGACGGTTCTGGGTCACGAGAGCGCCGGCGTCGTCGAACAGGTGGGCTCTGAAGTCCGCACGGTGAAGGTGGGCGACCACGTCATCACCTGCCTGTCGGCCTATTGCGGCCACTGCGACCAGTGCCTCACCGGCCACCTGTCGCTCTGTGTCTCGCCCGAGACCAAGCGTGGCAAGGACGACGAGCCCCGCCTCAGCGCCGCCAACGGCCCGATGGCCCAATATCTGAACCTTTCGTCCTTCGCCGAGCAGATGCTGATCCACGAGCACGCCTGCGTCGCGATCCGCAAGGACATGCCGCTCGACCGCGCCGCCCTGATCGGCTGCTCGGTGATGACCGGCGTCGGCGCCGCGATCCACACCTCCAGCGTCCGTCCGGGCGAGACCGTGGCCGTCATCGGCCTGGGCGGGGTCGGCCTGGCGGCGGTCAATGGCGCGGCGATCGCCGGCGCCGGCCGGATCATCGCCATCGATAACGTCTCCTCCAAGGGCAACCTGGCCCGCGAGTTCGGCGCCACCGACTTCATCGACGCCTCCCAGACCGACGCGGTCAAGGAAGTGCTCGAAATGACCAAGGGCGGCGTGCACCACTCCTTCGAGGCCATCGGCCTGTCCAAGACCGCCGAGCAAGCCTTCAATATGCTGCGCCGCGGCGGCACGGCCAACATCATCGGCATGATCCCGGTGGGCCAGACCATCACCCTGATGGGCGCGGCCTTCTTGGGCGAGAAGAAGCTTCAGGGCTCGATGATGGGTTCCAACCGCTTCCCGGTGGACATGCCGCGCCTGGTGGACATGTACATGTCCGGCAAGCTGAAGCTCGACGAGATGATCTCGCAGCGCATCAAGCTGGAGCAGGTCAATGAGGGCTTCGACGACATGAAGAAGGGCGGACTGGCCCGCTCGGTCATCATGTTCGACTGATCCGAACGGCAGACCTGCGCCAAGGCCCTCCCTCGCGGGAGGGCCTTTTTCGTGGGTGCGATTCCGTCTTAGGGTTAAGAGGCTGTATTCTATAAATAAAATCAGTGCAGCTGGAAACCCGCTGGCCTGCGGCGGATTAGGTCTGGGTACCCTTCAGGAGCGCCCCCGATGGCCGACGAGTCCGACTCCGAACTGCTGCGCCTGGCGTTCATCTGGCATCGGCGGTTCGGCGAGCCGCCTCCGATCCTCACCGACGCGGAGATGATCCGGCGGGTGCTGGAC
Organism: Phenylobacterium sp.; assembly: GCF_037968635.1. Taxonomy (GTDB): domain Bacteria; phylum Pseudomonadota; class Alphaproteobacteria; order Caulobacterales; family Caulobacteraceae; genus Phenylobacterium. The sequence continues at coordinate 4,673 of NZ_JBBKVV010000029.1, read as the reverse complement.
TCGCTCCCGCCGGACCCCGTCAAGGAAAACGCTTAGCCCTGCAGGACCCTGCGCACCCCGGCGTTGAGGTCGTTCTCCACCCGGCTCTGGACATTGAACAGCATGGTGGCGCGGGTCGTGGCGTCATAGGCCGCCCAGGCGGGCAGGCCGGGCGCGTTGGGGTCGCCGGAGCGGGCGAAGGCCAGCCAAGCGGAGGACATCTGGTCAGCCACCGCCTGAGGCTCGTCACCCCGGCCCACGAAGTTGCGGGCCTTCTCGACGTTGTCGAACACCAGCGGGATCTCCAGGGCGTGGGGAGATTTCAGCCGCCCGCGCGACACCGGTGTCTCCCAGGTCAGCATGTAGACATAGGCCGGCGCCGCCTTCTGCGCGGCCTTGCGCTCGGCGATGGTGATGGAGCCCAGCCACATGCCGGTGGCGGTCTGGGCGGCGGCCGTCAGATAGGTCGGCGAATAGTCGGGGTAGACCTTCCTGAGTTCAGCCACCAGGGCTTCGGCCTTGTCGCCGGCCGCGGCCTTGGCGCGTTTGGCCAGGTCCTCCTCGGTCAGCTCGCCGAACTTCGGATCGCCGATCATGAAGAGGGTGCTCTCGTCCTTGTTGGTGCCGATCAGCACGGGCACGTCGGCGCTGATGGCCGGCGCGTCGGGGACGAAGGGATCACGGGGCAGGGCGGTCCCGTCCACCACAGGGGTGAAGCCACGCATCCGGTCGCCGACCTTCACACTGGCCCGGCTGAGGGCCTCGGTGTCGAGGACGGCCAAGTCAGCGGCGTCCTTGACGTCCAGCAGGTCGAGATAGGCCCGGGCGATCTTGCCGGCGTCGGCCGTGGTGGCGCCGCGCAGGCCGGGGCCCGACTGGATGATCGCCTTGTGGAACAGGCCCTTCGCGCCCGGCATCGCCATCAGCAGGGACACCTTCCAGCCGCCGCCGCTCTCACCAAAGATGGTGACGTTGGAGGCGTCGCCGCCGAAGGCCTCGATGTTGTCGCGGACCCATTCCAGCACCTGGACGATGTCCAGCATGCCGGCGATTCCGGACTGGGCGTAGTCGGGGCCAAAGGCCTCGCCCAGGTGCAGGTAGCCGAACACGTTGAGGCGGTGATTGACGGTGACGGTCACCACGTCGCCCTTCCGGGCCAGGGATGCGCCGTCATACATGGCCGCCCCACCAGAGCCGTTGGCGAAGCCGCCGCCGTGCAGCCAGACCATCACCGGGCGCTTGGCGTCATCCAGGCCGGGCGTCCAGACATTGATGAACAGGCAGTCCTCGGAGGAACCCGGCTCGTCCGGCGCTGGCGGGTCGCCGGCCGAGGAGCCGCGCTCGCCGGGCGCCATCCCCGACTGGATCGCTGGCGCGCCATAGCTCACCGCTTCAGCGATCTCGGTCCAGGGCGCCGGACGTTGCGGCGGCTTGAAACGGCGCCCACCGGTCGGCGGGGCGCCGTAGCGCAGGCCCTTGAAGACCTTCAGCGAGTCCTCGACATAGCCGCGGACGGGGCCGTTGCTGGTTTGGACCGTCGAGGTGCGGGTGAGCGGCGCGGGCGCCAAGTCGTCGGCCATTGGGTTTCCTCCGGAGCGAGGGCTCTGGCGGCCCCTGGCGTCATTCTGCGCCAGGGTATGGGAGGATGGCAACGCGACTACCGCGAGAACACGCCCATCAGCACGGGCCGTGCATAGTCCTCCATCACCCGCAGGGTCGAGCCCGGATGGCGGGTGGGGTCCATGGAGTTGGCGCTGTTGAAGGCCACCAGCAGCATCTGGGCGGCGAGCAGGGCGTCCACCGGGCGGATCGAGCCGTCGGCGATCCCGTCACTGATCTGGCCGGCGAAGGCGTGGCTGATCTGCTGGAAGCGCAGGCGCAGCTTGCGACGCATGGGGGTGGGCACGGCGGCCATGGCGTGGTGGCGCAGCATGCGGCCGGCCTCGCCCGAGGCCTGGTGCAGGATCAGGGAACAGACCGCCAGCCAGATGCGCCGCCAGCCGTCCGGCTGGTTGCCGGCCTGTAGCCTGGCCTCGTCGATCAGGTCGAAGGTGCGCTGGAAGCAGGCCGCGGCCAGCTCGTCCTTGTCGGTGTTGTGATGGTAGAACGAGCCCTTGGTGACCTTCAGCTGGGCGGAAATCTTGTCCACCGAGGCGCCGCGATAGCCTTCGCGGTTGATCAGGTTGGTGGCCGCGATCAGGAAGCGTTCGCGGGTCACCTCGTCGTTCTGGGCGACGGGCGAGCCCAGGACCAGCAGCGGCAGGTCGGGCCAGGTCTGCCCCTCTCCCGCCAGGCCGTTCAGCATGGTGTCGGCGATCCTGTCGGCCACCCGGGCATAGTCGTCAGGCTCATAGAGGGCCAGCCAGGCGTCGGCCCACCCAAGCTGGTCGACGATCAGGCGGGCCAGCGCGCCTCGCCGCGGCCGGGTCATCCAGGGCATGGCGTCGGTCTTGGCGAAGTGGCCGATCCGCACATAGAGCTCACGGAAAGCCACCATCAGCGGCTCGTGCTGGTCGCCCTCGATCAGGTGGATTTCGCTGAAGGGCGCCAGGGGCGGTTGCTCGCCGAGCTGGATCCGTCGGCGGACCTCGAAATAGGCGCTGACGAAGCGGCGCAGGCGCGCGGCGGGCTCGGCCTCCTGGAAGGCCTCGTCCAGCATCGCGTCCCAGCGCCGGATGGTGTCGTGGAGGACGGCGGCGGCCAGGTCTTCCTTGCGCTTGAAGTAATAGGTCAGGCTGACGGGGTGCAGATCCATCCTCTTGGCCACGGCGGCCAGGGTGAAGCCCGAGACCCCTCGGTCGTTGAAGACCTGCGTGGCCGCGGCCATGATCGCATCGCGCCTTGCGGCGTAGCGGGCTCGGGCCTTGGGTTGGCTCGCGGCGGGGGCCATGGAATCGTTGCTCCGACAGAGACTTAGGCTGACCTTAGAGCCCCGGGGCGCGACGGAAAAGCGGCGTCGCTGCGGAAATACCTGGCGAGCCTGTCGGGTCTTCGGGTCCTTGTTCGTCCTGCGGATGCGCCGCGAGAGGTCCAGTGCGTACTGGAGGCGGCCACGAAAAGGGAGAGCGTTCCATGACCACCCCCGACCAAGCGAGTCCAAGGGCCATGCTGTGGACCGGACGGGTGCTCAGCGGCTTGTTTGTCGCCTTCATGCTCATGGATCTGACCATGAAGCTGCTGGACCTGCCCGTGGTTGCGGAAACCTCGCGGCAACTGGGCCTGCCCACCGACCAGGCGCGTCTGCTGGGGACGATCCAGCTGATCTGCGTGGCGCTGTATGTCTATCCCCGCACCTCTGTGCTGGGGGCCATCCTGGTGACCGCCTACATGGGCGGGGCCATCGAGACCCACCTGCGGGTCGCGAGCCCTCTGTTCACCCACATCCTGTTTGGGGTCTACTTGGCGCTGATCGCCTGGGGCGGCCTGTGGCTGCGGGACGCGCGCTTGCGGTCCCTCTTTCCCTGGCGAAGGTCGTTAACGGCGTAGGCCGGCGACCTGGATCGGGTCCGCTGAGGCCAGCGATTGTTTGTCGGCCTCTTCGGTGTCGGCGGCTTCGCTGCGGCGGACGAGGTTGTCGATATGCGCTTTCTGAGCGCGGAAGGCGGCGAGTTGGGCCCCGGCTAGGATCGTGCCGGTGGGCACCTTGGCGCCGATCGGGCTGACTCGCTTGCCCTTCAGCCAGGTTTCGTAGTGCAGGTGGGGCCCGGTGGAGGCGCCGGTTGAACCCACATAGGCGACGAGTTGGCCCTGACGGACGCGCTGGCCGGGCTTCAGACCCTTTGCGTAGCGCGACAGGTGCCCGTAGCCGGTTTCCCAGCCGCCGGCGTGCCGGATGCGCAGCCAGTTGCCGTAACCGCCCCAGCGGCGGGCTTCCACCACCACCCCATCGCCGGCCGCCAGCACGGGCGTGCCGGAGCCTGCGCCGAAGTCGATGCCCTGGTGCATTCGGTTGAAGCCCAGGATCGGGTGGCGACGCATGCCGAAGGTCGAGGTCATCCGCGCGCCGTCCACCGGGGTGCGCAGCAGGAAGCCCTTGATGTTCTTGCCGGCGCCGTCGAGGTACTCGACGTCGCCGCCGGGCATGACGAACCGGTAGAAGCGGATGCCCTTGATCTCGGCATATTCCAGGTTGCCGGTTTCCACCGTGCGGCCGCTCTCGGTGACCTTGCGGTCGAAAACCAGTTCGAACTTGTCGCCCGGCTTGATGTCGCGGTCGAAGTCCACCTTGTGGGAGAAGAGTTTCACCATCTGGGCGGTGATTGACGATGTGGCCCCGAGACGCGAGGCGCTCTCGTAGAGCGAGCCGGTGATGGCCCCTTGGGCGACCGTGGTCTCCTCGCGGATTTTCTCTTCCATCTCCCGCAGGCGCAAAGCGCCGTCGAAGGTGCGGGAAACGGTGACGGCGGTGGCCGGGCCGGTGCGCAGCGACAGGCCGATGAGACGGGCCGGTCCGCGCTCGCCGCGGGGTTTGGCGATGGCGGCGTCGAAGGCCAGGCCCGCCTTGATATGAACGGTGTCCATGGCCTCGCCCAGGGTCTGGACAGCCTGACGGGCGTCGTCGGGGGCGACGCCGGCCCGTTGGACAGCGGCCTCGAAGGTTTCGCCGGGCTGAATCTTGACGGCGATGTTCTCGGGGCGCGTGAAGCCGGGCTGCGCTTCGGCCTGGGTGAAGGCGGTGTGCTGCAGGGCGCTGA
>NZ_JBBKVV010000028.1:0-19719 GCF_037968635.1 Phenylobacterium sp. | reverse complement strand
GTCTTGATCGGGGCGGGGGGGCGGAGGGGCAGGTCGCTCATGAGGGGATAGCGTAGGTCACCGTCGCCTGCGCCGCCAGCCTGTCCTCGCTCTCCGTCCAGATCCGTACGTCGCAGACCGCGATGCGGCGGCCCAGGCGAAGGAAGCTCGCCTCGGCATGCAGGTCGCCGGGGACCGCGCCGCGCAGGAAGTTCATCACCAGCGAACTGGTCACCGCCATCAACTGGTCGCCGATATGGGCCAGGATCAGAGCATAGGCCGCGGTGTCGGCCAGGCTCATCAGGTTGGGGCCCGAGATCACCCCTCCCGGACGCAGCATGCCGCCGCCATAGGCCCGCACGATGTGGGCCCGGCCCGCGGCGAGGGCGGTCACCTGCGGCAGGGCTTCGGGCGGGGCGTCGGGGAAGGCGCGCGCCATCAGGGCGTTCACACCGGCGATGTCGAGCTTGAGATCGGGCTGGGCCATATCAATGTTCTGCCGAACCATTCGCAACATTACAAGATATTTATGTTGTCGAAGTAACGGCGGTCAAAAATTAAGGAATGGTAAGATTCCAATACTCAATGTTGCTGCGAATTCATTTGAAGGGTCCGCGTCCCGAGGGCAGGTTCGCGCCATCGTAGTTCGAGGGAAAACACCATGCGTATCGCCGTCATCACACTCACCGCCGCCGCCGCCCTGATGGCCGCCGGCTCCGCCTTGGCCGCCGCCCAGGTCACCGATGTGGACTTCATCAAGGCCAGCCGCTGCCGGGGCATCGCCACCTCCGCGGCCGCCGACACCGCCGACCTGGACGCCTGGCTGAAGACCGCCAGCAAGTCCCGCTCGACAGCCGTCATGGACAAGGCCGCCGTGGCCGAGGACGCCGGCCGCCGGGAAGCCAAGACCACCAACGCCGAGCGCAAGGCCCGCCTCGCCACCGAACTCGGCGGCCCTTGCCAGGTCTTCAAGGGCTAGTCTCTCGAACCGCCCTTGATGTGGAGCGCGTCGGCTCCCCCAGAGCCGGCGCGCTTTTCTTTGGTCCTCGCGCCCTCCTTAGTTAGTGCGGAGTCGACGGGAACCCGACGTTGGCGCAGGCTTTCTTGCAGCGTGGCGTAAATTGGGGTTTCGATCGGTCTATGAGCGTATTGAAACCCGGCGACACGGCCTGGCGCGTCGGCCGCGCCAACCGCGCCGCCTTTCTGATCGACACAGAGGCCTACTACACCGCCGTTTTCGAGGCGTTGCGAAAGGCCAAGCACTCGGTGCTGCTGCTGGGCTGGGGATTTGATCCCCGCACGCGGCTGTTCCCGGACGGCATGGAAACCCCCGACGATCCCGACGAGGCCGGCCGCATCCTGGTGGAGCTGGCGCGCGCCCGTCCGGGCCTGGATATCCGGCTGCTGATCTGGAAGTCGGCCCTGCCGATCGCCGCCAGCCAGGAATTCTTCCCCCACAAGGCCCGCAAGTGGTTCGAGAAGACGGGCGTGAAGTTCCGGCTGGACGACGCGGTGCCCATGGGCGGCTGCCATCATCAGAAGCTGCTGGTGGTGGATGACAAGCTGGCCATCTGCGCCAGTGGCGACATCTGCGTCGACCGCTGGGACACGGCAGGGCACCGTGACCACGAACCACGTCGGATCATGCCCGACCAGGAATGTCACGAGCCCCGGCATGAGGTGATGCTGATGGTGGACGGCCCGGCGGCCAAGGATCTGGGCGATCTGGCGCGGGAGCGCTGGTGCAGGGCCACCAAGGAAGTTGTGCCCCCGCCGCCGGAAACGGATGGAGATCCCTGGCCGACCCACGTCCCGGCGGCGCTGCTGGACATGGAGGTCGGCATCGCCCGGACCATGCCGGCCTGGCGCCATGAACCCCAGGTGGAGGAGATCCGGCGTCTGACCCACGCCTCGATCCACGCCGCCAAGGACATCATCTATCTGGAGAACCAGTACTTTACCTCGCCCCTGATCGCCGAGGCCCTGGCCGTGCGCCTGGCTGAGCCAAACGGGCCCGAGATCGTGCTGATCTCCACGGGCGCCAGCCCGAGCTGGTTTGACCAACTGACGATGGATCGGGCGCGGTCCAACATGCTGTGGCGCCTGCGCTCGGCCGACGTGTTCGGACGGTTCCGGGCCTACTACCCGATCACCCCGGCCGGGACGAAGATCATCGTCCATTCAAAGAGCACGATCATCGACGACACCCTGGCGCGGGTCGGGTCGGCCAACCTGAACAACCGCTCCGGCGGTTTCGACACCGAGCTTGAGCTGGCGATTGAGGCCACGACCGAGCGGGCGCGGTTGAATATCTCGGCCTTCCGCGATCGCTCAATCGGCCACTTCCTGGGCTATACCGGCGACGCGGTGGGCAAGGCCCGGCAGGAGCGGGGCGGCCTGATCGCGGCCATCGACGCCTTGAATCGCGAAGGGCGGCTCTCACCGATTCTGCCCATGAAAATGACGCCGTTTGGTGAGTTCATCGCCGCCTACCACCTGGGCGATCCGGTCAACGTCAGCGACTCCTGGCGGCCGGGACGGCGGCGGGACCGGCTCTATGCCGAGGCGCGCGCCTTGGGCCAGGGGGGGATATTCGAATCCCGCAACTGGCGGGCGCCGCTCACGAAATCTCGAAATCCATGACCAGGGGCAGGTGATCCGACGCCGCCCGGGTCAGCGGATTGAAGGGGGCGGTCAGGTCGGTCACCCGGATCTCCGGGCTGACGAACAGATGGTCTATCCGCACCACCGGCAGGGCGGACGGGAAGGTCGAGGTCGGCTTCTTGACCGGCGCGAGGCGGCGCGCACCCTGCAGCCGTCCCACCAGGGTGCGATAGACCACCGAGGTCGGGCTGGCGTTGAAGTCCCCCAGCAGAATGGTGGGGCCTTCGCACTTCGGATGCTTCAGCCAGGCCGGCCCGGCCAGGCAGGCGGCCTGGAGCTGCTGTTCCCTGGGCACTAGGCCCAGGTGAGTATTGATGATCTGCACCTTCTTGCCGTCGATCTCCACCGCGATCCACACGGCGCCTCGCGGCTCCAGTTGCGGGATGCGGCCATAGCCGGGCAGGGGACCGACCTGGACCAGGTGTTCGGGATAGGCGGTGAGGATGGCGTCGCCATAGAGTTCCTCCTCCACCTTCATGGCGGGGTGGAAGTGGACCGCCATCTTCAGGCGCTGGGCGATCTCATGAGCCTGGTCCACATTGCCGGTCCGCAGGCGGCCGACGTCCAGTTCCTGCAAGGCGACGATATCGGGTCGCAGACTGGCGATGACGTCGGCGACCCGGCCGACGTCGAGACGTCGATCTGTGCCAACGCAGCGGTGGACATTGTAGGTGATGATACGCGGCATAGGGCCCGTGTGATGCGCGCCCGGGCCGTCGGGCGCAAGGTGGGGAACGGCTGGCAGGCGGCGAAGGTTCGCGTCATGACGGGCGAAATCAGGAGAGCCTACGGATGATCTGGATCGCAGCGGCTGCGGCCGCGACAACCGTGATGGCCGGCCAGGGGCTGGCGAGCATCCAGTGCCGGGTCGCCGCGGGTCAGGTGCTGCGCGACTGTGTGGTGCTGTCGGAGACGCCGAAGGGCGCCAATGTCGGCGCCTTCGCCCTGAAGCTCGCCAAGGGTTTCCATCCCCAGCCGGGCGACCGGCGCATCAGGGACGGCAAGATCGTCATCCAGATGAAGTTCAAGCTGCCTTGACGGATGGCCCTCGCCGCCGGGAGATAGCGGCCATGAAACCGACAGCCGACTTCATCCGTGGCCTGCCCAAGGCCGAGCTTCACCTCCACATCGAGGGCAGCCTCGAGCCCGAGCAGATGTTCGAGTTCGCACGCCGCAACAAGGTCGATCTGCCGTTCAAGAGTGTGGAGGAGGTGAGGGCGGCCTACGCCTTCTCAAACCTGCAGGACTTCCTGGACATCTACTACCAGGGCGCGGGCGTGCTGCAGACGGAGGAAGATTTCCGCGACCTGGCCATGGCCTATTTCCGGCGCGCGGCGGCGGACGGAACGGTGCACGCCGAGATCTTCTTCGATCCTCAGACCCATACCGAGCGGGGCATCCCCTTCGCCGTCGCCGCCGAGGGCCTTCTGGCCGGGATGGCGCAGGCGGAAAAGGAACTGGGCGTCACGTCGAAGCTGATTCTCAGCTACCTGCGCCATCTCTCGGAGGAGGACGCCTTCAAGACCTTGCGGGAGGCTGAGCCCTATCTGGACCGCATGGTGGGCGTTGGACTGGACTCCTCGGAGCTTGGCCATCCGCCCAACAAGTTCGCTCGGGTCTACAAGGCTTCCCGGGAGCGGGGGCTGAAGCTTCTCGCGCACGCGGGCGAGGAAGGGCCGCCAGAATATGTCTGGGAAGCCCTGGACGGCCTGGCGGTGGACCGGATCGACCACGGCAACCGCGCGCTGGAGGACCCGGCCCTGGTGAAGCGGCTGGTGGCTGACGGCATGACGCTCACGGTCTGTCCGCTGTCGAACCTGAAGCTCTGCGTGGTGGATGACCTGAAGAACCACCCGCTGAAGCGGATGCTGGACCTGGGCCTGAAGGCCACCATCAACTCCGACGATCCGGCCTATTTCGGCGGCTATATCGGCGAGAACTGGACAGCGACGACCGCCGCCCTGGGCCTGACCCGCGACGAGCTTGCCACGCTCGCCCGCAACAGCTTCACAGGGTCGTTCCTTGCGCCGGGCGAGATCGCGTCCAGGGTGGCGGAGGTGGACGCCTACATGGCCCATAGCTGACGCCGCCGAAGGGAATTTCTTGACGCTGACGTCAACGTCATCTTCCCAAGGTGGAGGCGTTTGCCTATGGTCCGGCCGTACGCAATACGCTGTAAGCGGAAGCGCCAGGGAGCCTTGTGATGAACCTCGATTTCTCGCCCGAAGATAATGCCTTCCGTGAGGAGGCCCGCGCCTTCCTGGCCGACAGCTACCCCAAGGCGTTGCGCGAAAAGCAGGAGCGCGGTGAGACGCTCGGCAAGGAGGACTACCTCTCCTGGCACCGCGTCCTGGCCAAGAAGGGCTGGTCTGCGCCCTCATGGCCGAAGGAGTGGGGGGGCACCGAATGGACCCCCACCCAGAAATACATCTGGTCTGAGGAACAGGCCCGCGCCGACACCCTTGGCATCCTGCCCTTCGGCGTCGCGATGCTGGCGCCGGTGATCTACACCTTCGGCACCGAGGAGCAGAAGGCGAAGTTCCTGCCCGACATCCGTGACGGCAAGATCTGGTGGTGCCAGGGCTATTCCGAGCCCGGCGCCGGTTCTGACCTGGCAAGCCTCAAGACCCGCGCCGAGCGCGTGACCGAGGACGGCAAGGAATATTACATCGTCAATGGCCAGAAGACGTGGACGACGCTCGGCCAGCACGCCGACTGGGGCTTCTTCCTGGTCCGCACCGATCCGGACTCCAAGCCGCAGGCCGGCATCAGCTTCCTGCTGATCGACATGAAGACGCCGGGCGTCACCGTGCGCCCGATCATCACCCTGGAGGGCGGCCACGAGGTCAATGACGTCTTCCTGGATAATGTGAAGGTGCCGGTGGAGAACCGCGTCTTCCACGAGAACCAGGGCTGGACCTGCGCCAAGGCGCTGCTGGCCCACGAACGCTCCGGCATCGCCGGGGTGGCGCGCTCCAAGCGCGGCCTGGAGCGCGTGCGGGAGATGGCCTCGACGGAGTTGGCCGACGCCGGCGGCGCCTTGCTGGCGGACCCCTTCTTCAAGCGCAAGGTGGCCGAGCTGGAGATCGACCTGACGGCGCTGGAGTTCACCGAACTGCGCACCCTGGCCGGCGAGAGCAGCGGCAAGGGGCCGGGGACGGAGAGCTCGATCCTGAAGATCAAGGGCACAGAGATCCAGCAGCGTCTGCAGGAACTGGCCCTGGAAGCCGCGGGCCATTACGGCGCGCCCTTCCTGGGCGAAGGCGGCCACAACTCCGGCGTCGGCCCGTTGCACTCGATCGACACGGCCGGCGACTATTTCAACGGCCGGAAGACCTCGATCTACGGCGGCTCCAACGAGATCCAGCGCAACATCATCGCCAAGATGGTGCTGGGACTCTAGGGCGACCGGTCGAAGGAGGAAGAACAAGAAAGCTCCCCTCCCCCTTGCGGGGAGGGGTTGGGGGTGGGGGTGCCGGAGCGAACGCCGGGAGCTTTGCACAAGTCGGACCGCGCAGACCGCGCGGCGCGTCGAATGCGGCGTGAACCGACAAGGGCCGAGGTGCTGCTCTGGAACGGTCTCCGACGGATGGAGGAGACCGACGCCCACTTCCGAAGACAGGCTCCCATGGGGCCGTATGTGGTTGATTTCGTCTGTCACTCGGCTCGATTGATCGTCGAGGTGGATGGCAAGGTTCACGAGCTTGAACAGGTCGCCCTTCGTGACCTTGATCGAGCGACCTGGCTTGAGGGGCGCGGCTATCGCGTGCTTCGGGTGACCAATGACGAAGTGACCGGAGATATCGCTTCGGTGCTGACGCGGATACTTTCCGCGCTCGGAGCCGGCACCCCCACCCCAACCCCTCCCCGCAAGGGGGAGGGGCTCTAGGAGGAACGACCTTGGATTTCAGCTTCACCGAAGAACAGTCGATGTTGCGCGACACGGTCGCCAGCTACCTGGCCGACAACTACAGCTTCGACCAGCGGCGCGCGGCGCTGAAGGCCGAGCCGGGCTGGCGGCCTCAGGTCTGGAAGGCTTTCGCCGACGAGCTCGGTATCCTGGGCGCGGCCTTCTCGGAAGAGCAGGGCGGCCTGGGCGGCGGCGCCACCGACAACATGGTGATCATGGAGGAACTGGGTAAGGCGCTGGTCGTCGAGCCCTACGTGCCCACCGTCGTCATCGGCGGCGGTTTCCTGAAGCACGGCAAGCCGGCCGGCGCCGACGACCTGATCGGCAAGATCATTGCTGGGGAGGCCATCATCGCCTTCGCCTATGCCGAGCCCCAGGGCCGCTACACCTTGAGCGACCTGAAGACCACGGCCAAGAAGGACGGCGCGGGCTACGTGCTCAACGGCCACAAGGCCGTCGTGATCGGCGCGCCCTACGCCACCCACCTGATCGTCACCGCCCGCACCGGGGGCGGCCAGCGCGAGGCCCAGGGCGTCTCGGTGTTCATCGTGCCCAAGGACGCCAAGGGCGTGACGACCCGGGACTATCCCACCGTCGACGGCTTCCGCGCCTCGGAGGTCTATTTCGAGAACGTCGCCGTGGGCGCCGAAGCCATGATCGGTCCCGAAGGCCAGGCCCTGCCGCTGGTGGAGAAGGTGATGGACGAGGCCGTGGCCGCGACCTGCGCCGAGGCCTGCGGCGTCCTGCGCCAACTGCACGAAGGCACGGTGGAATACGCCCGCCAGCGCAAGCAGTTCGGCCAGCCGATCTCCAGCTTCCAGGTGCTGCAGCACCGGATGGTGGACATGTTCATCCAGCTCGAACAGTCGATCTCCATGACCTACATGGCCGATATCAAGCTGACCGAGAGCGATGTCGAGCGCGCCAAGGGCGTGTCGGCGGCCAAGGTGCAGATCGGCAAGGCCTGCAAGTTCGTCGGCCAGAACGCCATCCAGATCCACGGCGGCATGGGCATGACCGACGAGATGGCCATCGGCCACTATTTCAAGCGCGCCACCATGATCGAGGCGGCTTTCGGCTCCACCGACCATCACCTGGCGCGGTACGAGACCCTGTCGCTGGGCAAGGCTGCGTAAGGGTTTCCGCTGTCTGAAGAGGCTTCATCCGTAGGCGGAATTCCTCCGTGGACGGATGTTCCTCTTGCGTCGTCGAATCTTCAGGGCGCAGCCTGCGCGCTCTGGAGGAGACGCGACATGACCGTAAGCAAGATGGACCACGCCCTGTTGTCCTTCGCCTTCCTGGGCAATCTCTCGGCGCCCGCGCGGCGCAACGAGGGTAAGCCGCCGCCTGCGCCACGGACCGGCAAACCGTCAAAGCGTTAGGCTTGCGCGTTGTCGCCCGCGTGGCCAAGCTAGGTCGACGGGAGGAACGCCATGGGCAAGGACGCTCAGGTTCGCGCGCAGTTCGGCGACGGCGAGGACGCCGGTCGCCTGCAGTACGAGGCGCCGAAGCTGCTGTTCCGTGGAACCGGGCGGCGGGTGTTCGAAGGGGAGGCGTTGAAGGGTGTCCGCGCCGAGGCCGGCGATCTGGTGCTGGCCGACGGCTCGCGGTTCGCCCTGGGCGACAAGGCTGCCGCCAGCTGGGCCGATGCGATCGCCAATCCCAAGAGCCGGCTGGACAAGCTGGGGGTGAAGCCTGGCATGAGGGTCGCGGTGCTGAACGTGGCCGACGACACCTTGGCCGGCGAACTGGCCGCGCGTGATGCGGCCCCGGTGGCCGACCTCACCGGCCTCGACCTGCTGTTCTACGCCGCCGACAGCATCGCCGAACTCGACCGCATCCCGGACCTGATCCCGGCGCTCGCCGGCAAGGGCGCGCTGTGGATCGTCTCGCGCAAGGGCAAGGCCGCCGCGCTGAAGGACGTGGAGGTTATGGCCGCGGCCAAGGCTCACGGCCTGGTGGATAGCAAGGTGGTCGGCTTCTCCGACACCCTGACCGCCCTGCGGTTCACACGACGCAAGGCATGATGGTTCCCAGCGTCACGAAACCCCTCTAAGCCCGGCCCATGTCGCTTCGAGATTTCGCCCTGCTGGCCTTCGTCTGCATCGTCTGGGCCACCAACAACATCGTGTCGAAGTTCGTGGTCACCCATCTGGGCGTGCCGCCGATGTTCTATGCCGCCGTGCGCTTCGCCGTGGTGCTGATCGCGGTCTTTCCCTGGTTGCTGCCGATGCCGCGCCCGCGCTGGCGCATGCTGGTGGTGGGCATGCTGATGGGGGCGGGCACCTTCGCCCTGGTGTTCATAGGCTTGAAGACCTCCAGTCCCTCCGCGGTGGCCATCGTCAGCCAGGTCGGGGTGCCGATCACCACCCTGCTGTCCTTCGTGATCCTCAAGGAGCGCCTCACCGCCCGTCGGGTCATCGGCATGCTGCTGACCCTGACCGGGGTGCTGGCGGTGATGTGGGACCCGCACGGCTTCATGATTTCCACCGGCCTGCTGTTCATCGTCGCCGCCTCGTTCCTGGGGGGGCTTGGCGCGGTGATGATGAAACAGATGGAGGGCGTGAAACCGCTTCGGTTGCAGGCCTGGGTGGGGCTGTCGTCCCTGATCCCGATGGTCGTTCTGTCGACGTGGCTCGAGCCGGGCCAGGTTCAGGCCGGTGTGGCGGCGGGTTGGCCCTTCGTCGCCGCGGCCCTGTTCTCAGGCCTGGTGGTCTCGGTCCTGGCCCATACCCTCTATTACAGTCTGATCCAGAGATATGAGGCGAACCTGATCTCGCCGCTCACCCTGATGACGCCCCTGGCCACCATCGCCATGGGGGTGGTCTTCACCCAGGACGTCTTCGATCTGCGGATGGCCTTCGGTACGGCGGTGGCCCTGGCCGGCGTCCTGGTCATCGCCCTGCGGCCCAGCCAGGCCATGGCTTTGCTGGTGGCCTTGCGCAACCGGTCGCAATAACCTTGAGCACATGACTCCGATCCCCGCGCCCTCGCCCAACTTCGACGTCCGCAAGACCCCGCCGGACATGATCGTCCTGCACTATACCGGCATGCAGACCGGCGAGGCGGCGCTGGCGCGGCTGCGCGACCCCGAGGCCAAGGTCTCCTCCCACTACGTCGTGGAGGAGGACGGCCGGGTCTTCACCCTGGTGGCCGAGGAGCGGCGGGCCTGGCACGCCGGGGTCTCCTCCTGGAAGGGCGAGCGCGACATCAACGGCCGCTCGGTCGGCGTCGAGATCGTCAATCCGGGCCACGAGTTCGGCTATCGCCCCTTCCCGGAGGCGCAGATCGCCGCGGTGATCGAGCTGGTGGCGGAGATCCGCACCCGCTGGACCATCGAGGACGGTTTCATCGTCGGCCATTCCGACGTCGCCCCGGACCGCAAGCAGGATCCCGGCGAGTTCTTCCCCTGGAAGCGGCTTGCGCAAGCCGGTCACGGCCTGTGGGCCGAACCCGCCGCCGCCCCAGGGCAACCCATCAGCGAGGGGGAGGAGGGGGCCGCCGTCTTCGCCCTGCAGGCCGGGTTCACGCGGCTGGGTTTTGACTGCGCCCCGTCGGGCAAGTTCGATGCGCACACCACCGCCGTCGTCACCGCCTTCCAGCGCCACTGGCGCCCGGAAAAGGTGGACGGGATCGCCGATGGCGAAACTCGGGCGCGGCTGATCGCCCTCCTGCGGCTGGGAAGCTGATGCACCCCTCCGGGCTTTTCAAGGTGGAGGACGAAGCGGCGCTCCTGGAACATCTGGCGGCGTTCCCGTTCTCCACCATCGCCGCCTCGGTCGGTGGCCGGCTCCTGGTGGCCCACACCCCGGTGATCGCGCGGCGGATCGACGGCGCCCTGGTGCTCGACTTCCACCTGTCGCGGGGCAACGCCCTGACGCCAGCGGTGACGGACGGCTTTCATGCGGTGGCGGTCAGTTTGGCGGCGGACGCCTATGTCAGTCCCGATTGGTACGACAACAAGGACAGCGTCCCGAGCTGGAACTACGTCTCCGTCGAGGTGGCCGGGCCTGTGACGGCCTTGGGCGAGCCTGGATTGATCGCCGTGGTGGACGACCTCTCAGCCATGGAGGAGGCGCGCCTGGCGCCCAAGCCGCCCTGGACCCGGGACAAGATGAGCCCTGGCAAGTTCGAGCGCCTGCTGCGCGGCATCGTCGGCGCGCGCATGGTGGTCGAGCGGTTCGAAGGGACCAGCAAACTGTCGCAGAACAAGACTCCCGCCGACCGGGCCGGCGTCATGGCGGCGCTCGCCGATCATCCCATCGGCCGGCGGATGCGGGATCTGGGATGAGCCTGGAACTCGCCACCTGCGTCCTCAAGGTCGGCGAATACAGGCTGGCGCCCCTGCAACGCGACGACGCTGACGGGCTGTTTGAGTTGTTTCGTGACCCTTTGGTGGCGGAATTCATGGACATAGCTCCGCTTGAAAGCCTCGCGCAGGCCCATGACATCATCGACTGGGGCGCCGAGCTCGCGGCCGGCGACGGCGGGGTGCGCTGGACCATTCGGCGAGCCGGCGCGGACGATCTGATCGGCACGGTCGGCTTCAACAACCTGATCTTCGACCGGGCCCGTCGTGGGGAGGTGGCCTATGACCTGCGGCGCGCCGAGTGGGGGCGTGGCGTCATGAGCCAGATCCTGCCGCACGTCCTGTCCTTCGGCTTCAACCACCTCTCCCTGCGGCGCATCGAGGCCATGGTCACGCTGGGCAATGCGCGGTCCTGTTCGCTGCTGGAGCGGCACGGCTTTTCCCTCGAAGGCACGCTGCGCGACCACGCCCACTGGAAGGGCCGCTACTGGGACCAGCTCGTCTACGGACGGCTGGCCGATTGACGGCGCCCGCGTCCCGGCCCATCAAGCGCGCGGACCAGATGGCTGGGCGGTCGCGCCTGCTTCGGCAGGCGAGGAAAGTCCGGGCTCCACGACGACATGGCGGTGGGTAACGCCCACCGGGGGTGACCCTAGGGATAGCGCCACAGAGAGCAGACCTCCGGAGCTTCGGCGCCGGGAAGGGTGAAAGGGTGCGGTAAGAGCGCACCGCGGACCCAGCAATGGGGACGGCATGGCAAGCCCCGCCAGGAGCAAGACCGAATAGGGGTGTCGCGCCGGTTCGCCGGTAGGGCTGTCGTAGGCCCGAGACACCCGGGTAGGTCGCGAGAACCGTCCAGCGATGGGCGGTCCAGAGGAATGATCGCCAATGCCCGTTTGCGCGGGCGGCACAGAACCCGGCTTACAGGCCGTCTGGTCCATCATTTCCCCACTGGGCTCGGTAGAGCAAGAGCGTGGTTGCAGCCGACGCGCGCGACTCTAGTTTTCCACAACCTATGCGACGTTCGGTCGCTATATTTAACGAGTTCTCTGTATGTTCTGTGGATTGTTTACGCGCGTTAACCATAGTTGTCTGCGACATCTTTGAATCCACGCTAAATAGTCATTCAGAGGCATTGTCGCCCAATTGAGCCCGTGTTAACCCAGTTCTTGTCTGTTGAGGGTTGCGGCCGTGTGATTTGCGGTCCGGCCAAGCGGAACGAGGGCGGTCCGAGCGGGGGCCGGAAAAACTGGGGCGCGGCGGGATGTTCGTCTCGACGTTCGAGAAGCAGCTGGACGCAAAGCGGCGCATCGTTGTGCCGCAGGAATTCCGCGCTCTCGCCTCTGGCCCGTTCGACGGAATCATCTGCTTTCCCTCCATCGAAGCCGACTGCATCGAGGGTGGCGGAAAGACGCTGCTGGATCGTTATCTCGGCGTCATCGACGAGATGGATTTCGGCGACCCTCTGCGCTCGGCCCTGGAAACTTCGATCCTGGGCGGCATGGCCAAGATGAGCTTCGACACCGCCGGCCGCGTGACCCTTCCCGAGGGTCTCTGCGACATGTTCGGCCTCTCCGACTGGGTCGTGGTCGTGGGCCTCGGCGACCGGTTCCAGATCTGGGAGCGTGAGGCGTTCCAGGCCCATCGCGCCGCCCAGCGTGAGATCGCGCGCGACGGCCTGGCCCAACTGCGCGCGTCCCAGCGCGCCGCCCGCGCCGGGCTCGGCGCATGAGCGCGCCGCACGTTCCCGTCCTGATGACCGAGGTGCTCGAGGCGCTTAGGCCTGGTCCGGGCCAGAAGGTCGTCGACGGCACCTTCGGGGCCGGCGGCTATTCCCGGGCCCTGCTGGCCACCGGCGCGGAGGTGATCGCCTTCGACCGCGACCCGACCGCCCGCCGTTTCGCCGAAGGGCTGGGCGACAGGTTCCAATTGATCGAAGCCTGTTTCTCCGAGATGGACGACCGGCTGGGAGAGGGCTCCGTCGACGGTGTGGCCCTCGACCTGGGCGTCTCCTCCATGCAGCTGGACGAGGCGGATCGCGGCTTCTCCTTCATGCGGGATGGCCCGTTGGACATGCGCATGGGCGCCGAGGGCCCCACCGCCGCCGAGCTGATCAACACCGCCGAGCCCGCCGAGCTCTCGCGGATCTTCTGGGTCTATGGCGAAGAGAAGAAGGCCCGCCGGATCGCCGGCGCCATCGCGCGCCGCCGCGAGGAGCAGCCCTTCGAGCGGACCCTGGAATTCGCCGACTTCGTCGAGCGTGTCCTGGGCGGCCGCCGTGGCGCCAAGGTGCATCCGGCCACCCGCACCTTCCAGGGCCTGCGTATCGCGGTGAACGACGAGCTTTCCGAACTGGAGGCGGGTCTCGCCTCGGCCGAACGTGTGCTGAAGCCGGGCGGTCGGCTGGCGGTGGTGACCTTCCATTCGCTGGAGGACCGGATCGTGAAGTCGTTCTTCACGCCCAGGGCCGGCCAGATGCCCGCCGGCTCGCGCCATCTGCCGCCGGCCCAGGCCGGAGCGCCGCCGAGCTTCGACCTGATCTTCAAGGGCGCGCACGCGCCCTCCGACGCCGAGACCGCCGCCAATCCGCGCGCCCGATCGGCCAAGATCCGCGCCGCGATCCGCACCGAGGCGCCGGTCTGGAGGGAGGCCGCATGAGCCTGCTCGATCGCCGTGTCCGGGGTTTCCGCCTGGTCGATGTCGTGGCGCTCGCGCTGCTGATCGCGCTCGTCATGTCGGTCTACCTCGCCAAGACCATCGCTGGCCGGGAGCGGACCGAGATCGCCCTGGTGGAACGGCAAATCGCCATCGAGCATGACCGTATCCGCCTGCTGAAGGCCGAGGTCAGCCACCTGGAGCAGCCCAACCGCATCGAGCAGCTCTCCACCGGCTATCTGGGTCTGGCGCCTATCGCCGCGACGCGTGAAGTGACCCCCGACGCCCTGGCTGAGATCGCCCGCACGGAGCCGAAGTCTTGAGCCTCGCCCACCAGACCTTCCAGGCGCCCGGCTGGGGTTGGCTGAAGGCGCGGCTCTGGGGCCTGGAGCATGCCTTCGAGCGCGCCAAGGCGGCCGGCAAGGCGGAGGACGACACCCGGATCCGTATCTTCTTCGTGGCCGCCATGTTCGCCGCGGGGTTCGTCACCCTGGGCGTCGGCGCCACCCGCATGGCCCTGTTTTCCGACGTAGGGCAGGGGAACGGCCTGACCGCCCCGGTGGGCGCGGCCCGCGCCGACCTGACGGACCGCAACGGCGCCATGCTGGCCGCCGACCTGCTGCACTACGGTCTCTATGTTGATCCGCGCGAGATCTGGGACGCCAACGAGACCCGAACCGCCCTGCGCCTGGCGATGCCGGACCTCTTGCCTGCGCGGCTGGATCGCGCCCTGCGCGGCGAGCGCCGCAGCTTCCTGGTGGGCGGGCTGACGCCGGAGGCTCGTGGCCGCATCCATGCCTTGGGTCTGCCGGGCGTGACCTTTGAGCCCGAGCAACACCGCCTCTATCCGCTGGGGACCACCGCCGCCCACCTGATCGGCTTCGCCGATACCGGCGGTGAAGGTCTGTCGGGTGCGGAACTGGCCCTCAACAGTGCTATCCGCGAAGGCGCGGCCACCCATGGCGCCACGGCGCTCTCCATCGATCTGCGCGTCCAGGCCGCCCTGGAGGACGAACTCTACAAGACCGCCATAGCCCACCAGGCAAGGGACGCCGTGGGCATCATCACCAATGTCCATACCGGCGAAATCCTCGGCATGGCCTCCTATCCGACCTTCGATCCCAACATGGCGGGCAAGGCCGGGCCGGAACGCCTGATCAACCACGCTGCGGCCTCGGTCTATGAGATGGGGTCGACCTTCAAGGTGTTCACCGTGGCCATGGGGCTCGACTCCGGCACGGCGACGCTGGCCTCGACCTTCGACGCCCGCCAGCCGGTGAAGATCGGGGGGCAGACGATCCACGACTACCACCCCGAGAACAAGATCATGTCGGTGGCCGACATCTTCATCCACTCGTCGAACATCGGCACCACCAAGCTCGCCCTGCAGGCGGGCTCACCGACGGTGCAGAAGTATTTCAAGGCCTTCGGCCTGACCCGGGCGACCCCGGTGGAGCTGTCCGAGAGCGCCAAGCCCATCGTGCCGCGCAACTGGAACGAGAACGACCTGGCCTCCACCTCGTTCGGTCACGCCATTTCGGTTTCGCCGCTGGCGGTCGCGGCCGGCATGGGAGCGATCCTGAACGGCGGGACCTATGTGCCCCTGACCATCAAGCCGATGAAGCCCGGCGTCCGCCCCGAGGGGACCCGCGCGGTTTCCGAGGAGACCTCGCGCGCCATGCTGGACCTGATGCGCGTCAACGTGGTTCGCGGCACCGGCGGCAAGGCCAATGCGCCGGGGCTGCGGGTTGGCGGCAAGACCGGCTCGGCCAACAAGATCGTCGGCGGCCGCTACTCCAACAATATCCTGGTCTCGTCCTTCGCCGCGGTCTTCCCCACCGACGGCCCGCTGGAGGCCGACCGCTACTTTGTGCTGATCCTGATGGATGAGCCCAAGGGCACGCCGCAGACCTACGGCTTCGCCACCGGCGGCTGGACCGCCGCGCCTCCGGCCGGCCGGGTGATCGACCGCATCGCGCCGTTCCTGGGCGTGGCGCGCCGTCCCGACCTGGTGACCACCTCGCCCGCCAACGCCGTCGTGCCCATCGAGAGCGAACACTGATGGGCGTGCGTCTGTCCCAACTGGTGGCCCGCGAGTTGGCCGTTGATCCGATGATCGAGGGCGTGACCGCCGACAGCCGCAAGGTGAAGCCGGGCTTCCTGTTCGCCGCCCTGCCGGGGACCAAGGCCGACGGCCTGGCTTTCGTGCCCGGCGCCGTGTCGGCTGGCGCCGCCGCCGTGATCGCCACCGCCGAGGCGCCCGGTGTCGACGTGCCCTTCGTCGTGACGCCCGATCCGCGCCGGGCCTACGCGCTCGCCGCGGCCGCCTTCTGGAAGGTGCAGCCGGCCACGGTGGTCGCCGTGACCGGCACCAACGGCAAGACCTCGGTCGCCGCCTTCTGCCGCCAGATCTTCAACGCCGGCGGCCATCGCGCCGCCAGCATGGGCACGCTGGGCGTCTACGCCACCGGACCCGACGGCTTTGAGTCGGAATTGACGCCGCCCACCGGCCTCACCACACCGGACGCGGCCGACGTCACCGAGTTGATGAGCAAGCTGGTGGCCCAGGGCGTGACCCACCTGGCTCTGGAGGCCTCCTCGCACGGGGTGGACCAGCGGCGCCTCGACGGCGCACGGATCCAGGCCGCCGGCTTCCTGAACCTGACCCAGGACCATCTCGACTATCACCTGACGATGGAGGCCTATCGCGACGCCAAGCTGCGGCTGTTCACGACCCTGCTGCCGCGCGGCGGGACGGCGGTTCTGAACGCCGACTCCGACGCCTATGACGCCTTCGCCGCCGCTGCGGTGACCCAAGGCCAGAGCGTGATGTCGGTGGGCCAGGCGGGCCAGGGCCTGACGCTTGTGGACCAGGCCCCGACCCCGGAAGGCCAGCGCCTGACGATCCTGGCCCAGGGCCAGACCTATGAGGTGAACCTGCCTCTGGTGGGGGGTTACCAGGCCTCCAACGCCCTGGTGGCGGCGGGCCTGTGCATCGCGGCCGGCGAGCCGGTGGCCGGCGTCATGAAGGCGCTTGAGACGTTGGAGGGCGCGCCCGGTCGCCTGCAGTTGGTTGGAACCGGTCCCGAGGGCGGCGTCGCCTATGTGGACTACGCCCACACGCCCGATGGCTTGGAGACGGTGCTGAAGGCCCTGCGGCCGCACGTCGAGGGCAAGCTGATCGTGGTGTTCGGGGCCGGGGGCGATCGTGACCGCACCAAGCGTCCGCTGATGGGCGCCATCGCGGCGAAACACGCTGACCTGGCTATCGTCACCGACGACAATCCCCGCAGCGAGGACCCGGCCGCGATCCGCGCCGAGGTCTTAGCCGGAACCACCGGCATACAGAACATCGGCGACCGCCGCGCGGCGATCCGTGCGGGCGTGGCCTTGCTGGAGGCCGGCGACGTCCTGGTGGTGGCCGGCAAGGGCCACGAACAGGGCATGGCCATCGCCGGTGTTGTTCATCCCTTCGACGATGTGACCGAAGTTGCTCAAGCCCTGGAGGCGCTCTGTGGCTGAGCCGCTGTGGACCTCGCAGGAAATCGTGGCGGCGACGGGCGGACATTTGTCCGGCGCGTCATTCACGGTGAATGGCGTTTCCATCGACACCCGCTCGATCGAGCAGCGCGACCTGTTCGTCGCTCTGGGCGGCGTGCGTGATGGGCATGAGTTTGTCGCCACCGCCATGGCGGGCGAGGCGAGCGGCGCGCTGGTGTCCTAGGGCGTCGTTGTTTCGAGCGTCGTCGTCAGAGTCACGCTCAAGGCGTTGGAAATGCTTGGCGAAGCGGCTCGCGAGCGTGCGCCCCAGGCGCGCCGCGGCGCGGTCACCGGCTCGGTCGGCAAGACCAGCGTCACCCAGGCGGTCCGCGCCGGCCTGATGCTGGCCGGCAAGGCCCATTCCTCGGTGAAGAGCTACAACAACCACATCGGCGTGCCGCTCACCTTGGCGCGGATGCCGCGCGACACCGAGCGCGCGGTGTTCGAGATCGGCATGAACCATGCCGACGAGATCGCGCCCTTGTCGCGGTTCGTGCGGCCCCACGCGGTGGCGATCACCACGGTCGGACCTGTCCACGTCGAGAACTTTCCCGAAGGCGAGGCGGGCGTCGCCCGCGCCAAGGCCGAGATCTTCGCCGGCATCGAGCCGGGCGGCGTGGCGGTGCTGAACGCCGACAACAAGTGGTTCGACTTCTTGAGCGCCGAGGCCCGCAAGGCCGGGGCCGTGGTCCGCAGCTTCGGCTCTGGCGAGACCTGCGACGCGCGGCTGATCGATTTCCAACCCCAGTCTGGTTATGCGGTCGTCCAGGCCCGCCTGCACGGCAAGGCGATGGACTTCCCGATCCTGCAGACCGGCTTCCACTGGGGGCCGAACAGCATGGCCGTCCTGCTGATGCTGGAAGCGCTGGGCGTCGACCTGAACGACAGTCTCGCTGCGCTGGGCAGCTTCGAGCCGTTGGCCGGCCGCGGGGCCGAGCGGGTGAGCAAGCTGGCGGGCGGCGACTTCACCCTGATCGACGAGAGCTACAACGCCAATCCGGTGTCGATGGGCGCGGCCTTCGCGTCTCTGGGCGCGCGCAAGACGACGGGGCGACGGATGGTCGCGCTGACCGACATGCTGGAGCTTGGGTCCGAGGGGCCAGCTTTCCATGCAGGCTTGGCCGGGCCGCTGAATGACGCCGGGGTCGAGCTGGTGTTCTGCGCCGGCCCGCTGATGAAATCCCTGTGGGACGCCCTTCCTCCGACTCGTCGGGGCGGTTACGCCGAGACAGCGGTGGAGTTGGGGCTGCTGATCGCGGCGGCCGTCGAGCCCGGCGATCTCATTATGGTTAAGGGTTCGAACGGCTCGAGAGCCGGCGCGGTGGTGACTGCGCTGGGAGCCCTCGACGTGCGCGCCCAGGAGAGGGGCTGATGCTCTATTGGCTGTATCAACAGCTGTCAGCCGACGGGTACGTTCCGTTCCTGAACCTGTTGAAATATCAAACCTTCCGCACCGGCATGGCGCTGTTTACGGCGCAGCTGGTGGTGGTGGCCATGGGGTCGCGCTTCATCCGTTGGATGCAGGCCAAGCAGGGCAAAGGGCAGCCGATCCGCGCTGACGGCATCGAGCGTCACGTGGTCGAAAAGGCCGGCACCCCGACCATGGGCGGGGTCATGATCCTGGCCGGTCTGCTGGTCGGCACGCTGCTGTGGTCGGACCTGACGAATGTCTATGTCTGGGCCGTGATCCTGGTGACCGCCGGCTACGGGATCTTGGGCTTCACCGACGACTACGCCAAGGTCACCAAGCAGACGACCGATGGCGTCTCGGGCAAGGTCAGGCTGTTGATGGAAACGGCGATCGCCCTCGCCGCCGTCGCCCTGATGGTGGTGTTCGGCACCAATCCCCCCGAGACCCCGGAACTGTCGACCTCGATCGCGTTCCCGATTTTCAAGCAACTGCTGCTGCCCATGGGCTGGTTCTACCTGCTGTTCGGGGCCTTCATCATTGTCGGCGCGGCCAACGCCGTGAATTTCACCGATGGCCTCGACGGCCTGGCCACCGTGCCGGTTATGATCGCGGCGGCGGCTTTCGGTTTCATCGCCTATCTGGTGGGCAACTTCGTCTTCGCCCAGTATCTGAAGCTGCACTTCGTGCCCGGCGTGGGCGAGGTGGCGGTCTATTGCGGGGCGATGATCGGGGCTGGGCTAGGCTTCCTCTGGTACAACGCGCCGCCCGCCAAGATATTCATGGGCGACACCGGCTCGCTGGCGCTGGGCGGCGGCATCGGCGCCGTGGCCGTGGCCACCAAGCACGAGATCGTGCTGGGCATCATCGGCGGCCTGTTCGTGATCGAAACCTTGTCGGTGATGATCCAGGTCGTGTCGTTCAAGCTGACGGGCAAGCGGGTGTTCCGCATGGCCCCGATCCACCACCATTTCGAAAAGCTCGGCTGGTCGGAATCCACGGTCGTGATCCGTTTCTGGATCATCGCGGTGATGCTCGCCCTGCTGGGTCTTGCAACCTTGAAACTGCGGTAGGGGAGGGCAGGCGTAGGTCATGATCCCGGTCCGCGGCTTTGAAGGCAAGACGGTCGCCGTGTTCGGCCTCGCCCGAACCGGGCTGACGGCCGCGCGCGCGCTGATGCTGGGCGGAGCCGAGGTCGCAGTCTGGGACGAGCGTCCGGAGAGCCGCGCCGCGGCGCAGGCCGAGGGCCTGCCG
>NZ_JBBKVV010000027.1:0-3036 GCF_037968635.1 Phenylobacterium sp. | reverse complement strand
CCCACCGCCCGTGGCTTGGTCGCAGCCCCCGTCAGCATCCCGAACGCATGCGCCGCCCGCCCCAGGACCAAGCTCATGGCGCAGGTCCAGACCAGCCAGGCCGACGCCCCATTGACCTCCGCCAGTCCGAGGACGATCAGGGCTGCCGGGACATATTCCACGAAATTCGCCTGGGCCCGGATGCGGGCCAGCAGCACCTTGTCGCGGCCATCCCCCAGCAGCACGCGGGCCTTGAACCGCCGCACCGAGACCGGCACGCTGAGGCCCACCAGGGCGAGCGCGCTCGCCGCGGCGAGCGCAGATGTCACAGGCGCCAGAACCATTCCTACTTCCCCGAATGACCACTTGATGCCCGTCACCCTGTCGGTCTAACTTGCATTTTGCAAGTTCAATTTGAGATCCCGATGCCCGCCGCCTTCCGTTCCGACTGCCCTATCGCCTCGGCCCTGGATATCCTCGGCGACAAGTGGTCTCTGGTGATCATCCGCTCGATGATGCTGGGCGCCCACAGCTTCCAGGACTTCCACCGTGCGCCGGAAAAGATCGCCACCAACATCCTGGCCGACCGGCTGCAGCGCCTGCAGGCCTGGGGCCTGATCGAGACGACGCCAGCCCGCCCCGGCGCACGCGGCGGCTATCGCCTCACCGCCTCCGGCGCCGACATCCTGCCCCTGCTCCAAACCCTCGCCCGCTGGGGCGAGGCCCACCTTGAGAACCGGAGCTCCCCCCCGGACTGGTTCCTGAAAGCCACGCCCGCCGACGTCTTGGCCAGGGCCTCGCGCCAAGCTTGACCTTACCCCTCTTCCGGGGCCACAAACCCCGCTAGGCGAGCGTCCGAGGCGGCTTACAAATATCGCGCTCGCCCCAGCGCCCGCACCAAGACGCGGGATCGCGGCCCGACGTGGCCGAGCCTCCTCGACGGACGACCCCGATGACCACCCCACCTGTCGCCCTCACGCGCGACCGCGATTTCATGAAGCTGTGGGCGGCCCAGGCGGTCTCCACCTTCGGCGCCCGCATCACCCGCGAGGGCCTGCCGATGACGGCGGTCCTCACCCTTGGGGCCAGCCCGGCGACGCTGGGGGTGCTGGCCGCTCTCTCCTATGGCCCGGCCTTCTTCGTGGGCCTGTTCGGCGGCGGTTTCGTCGACCGCCGCCATCGACGCCCGATCCTGATCGCCACCGACCTGATCCGGGCCGGCGTCCTGATCACCGTGCCGATCGCCGCCTGGCTGGGCTGGCTCAGCCTGTGGCAGGTGTTCGCCGCCGCCGTGCTGGTGGGCGGGGCCAGCGTGCTGTTCGACATGGCCGACCACGCCTATCTCCCGGCCCTGATCGGGACCGAACGGCTGGTGGACGGAAATTCCAAGCTCTCGGCCACGGAGTCGGTGGCCGAGCTGGGCGGACCGGCCGTGGCCGGCCTGCTGTTCCAGTGGCTCACCGCCCCCTTCGCCATCGCCGTCAATGCGGTGACCTATCTGGTCTCGGCCCTGTTCCTGGCGCGCATCGAGCAGGTGGAGCCCGACCCCGAACCTGTCCCGCCCCAGCATTGGGTGGCCGACCTGACCCAGGGCTTCCGCGTCGCCTGGGCCGAGCCGCGCGTGCGGCCCCTGCTGGTGCTGACCGCCGCCGAACAGGCCGTTGGCGGCGGCTTCGCGGCCCTCTACCTGCTGTTCGCCTTGCGGACCCTGAACCTCAGCCCCGCCATGCTGGGGATCACCGTGGCCTTCGGCGGCCTGGGCGCCCTGATCGGCGCAGCTCTCGCCGCCCCGACCGCCCGGCGCCTGGGCGCCGGCCCCGCCATCCTGGTCATGGCCCTGGCCTCGGCGGCCAGCGCCATGCTGATCCCGCTCTCGCCGGCCGCCCCGGTCGCCGGCATGGCGATGCTGATCGTCTCCCAGCTCCTGGGGGACTCCACAGCCGTGATCTACAACGTCCTGGCCGCCTCTCTGCGCCAGACCGTCCTGCCCCAGGAGACGCTGGGCAGAGCGGCCGGCGCCTTCAAGGCCGCCGGCGGCGGAGCCATGCTCATCGGCGCCCTGGCCCTCGGCGCGCTCGGCAACTTGATCGGCGTCCGCGAAACCCTGTTCATCGCCGCCGCCGGCCTGGCGGTGGGGCCACTCATCGCCCTCACCTCCCCCGCCCTGCGCCGCGTGAAGGTGATCGAACTGGATGCAGGGTAAGCAGCTTCCTTCTCCCCTTGCGGGAGAAGGTGGCCCTGCGGAGCAGGGTCGGATGAGGGGTCGATAGACCTCTCGGGTGAGGGCGGTTCACGA
This sequence comes from Phenylobacterium sp., assembly GCF_037968635.1. Taxonomy (GTDB): domain Bacteria; phylum Pseudomonadota; class Alphaproteobacteria; order Caulobacterales; family Caulobacteraceae; genus Phenylobacterium. Next base: position 761 of record NZ_JBBKVV010000027.1, on the reverse strand, counting down.
TGCGCGGAGAGGGGAGCGCGACCCCTCATCCGTCGCGCCCTCGCGCGACACCTTCTCCCGCAAGGGGAGAAGGATCCGGGTCACATCACCCCGCCACCACCCGCCCCTCATAAGCCCCGTCCAGCGACGCCCAGATCTTCCAGAACGGCTGCGGAACCCGTCCGTTCGCGCGATCCTCCAGGATCGCCAGGTGGGTGTGCCACCCCCCCGCGACCTCCGTCATGTGCCCGGCCGACAACCCGCTCTGGGTGATCACCAGGGCGACCTCGTCCCCCACCGGCGTCAGCTCGACCACCACCACCGAGGTGTCCTCGCCCCAGCGGAACGACAGCCGGCGCGGCGGATCGATCTCCAGCACCTCGCACCTCAGGATGTGGCGCGCCTCGCCGGAGCCCCGGCCGCCCGGCGGATCATAGGGCTCCGGTGAAAGCTCACTGTGCTTGAAGCCCAGCTCCAGGGTCCCGCCGACCCGCCCCTCCAGCGGCCCCGGCGCCAGCCACTGGCCGCGCAGGTCGCTGTCGGCGAAATAGCTCCAGACCCGCTCGATGGGTCCCGGCAGGCGGCGCTCGAACCGCACGGTTCCGGGCGCGGGGAACTGGCCCCAGGGTTCACTGGTCATGGGTCTCGTCCTTGTTCTGAGGATGGCGCAGCAGCCCCTCCAGCACGTCGAGGCGGCTGGTCCAGAAGCGCTGATAGAAAGCTAGCCAGTCATGGGCGCCGGCCATTGGCGCGGGCTCCAGGCGGCAGAGATGGGTGCGGCC
>NZ_JBBKVV010000026.1:0-3495 GCF_037968635.1 Phenylobacterium sp. | reverse complement strand
GGCAGGGGCTGCGATGCGGCGGGCCGGGGCGGTGGGGACGCGGGCGGTGGGGCGGACCGCGATCCCGGCGGCGCCGACGTCGAACCTGTTGATCAGGGTCATGAGGCTGTCGGCCTCATTGCGCAGCGAGTGGCCGGCGGCGGTGGACTGCTCGACCATGGCCGCGTTCTGCTGGGTCATCTGGTCCATCTGGGTGACGGCGGTGTTGACCTGATGCAGGCCGGTGGCCTGTTCCTGGGCGCTGGCGGCGATCTCGGAGACCACGCCGTTGATCTGCGAGATCTGCACGGCGATGCGTTCCAGGGCCGTGCCGGTCTCCCCCACCAGGGCCACGCCTTCATTGACCTGGGCGGTGGAGGCGCTGATCAGCGCCTTGATCTCCTTGGCGGCTTCGGCGGAGCGCTGGGCCAGGGCCCGGACCTCGGAGGCGACGACGGCGAAACCGCGGCCCGCCTCGCCGGCGCGGGCGGCCTCGACCCCGGCGTTCAGGGCCAGGAGGTTGGTCTGGAAGGCGATCTCGTCGATGACGCCGATGATCTGGCTGATCTCCTGGGCCGAGGCCTCGATCTTGCCCATGGCCTCGACAGCGGCGGCCACCACCTCGGCCGAGCGGCCGGCGTCCGACGTGGTCTTGGAGACCACGTCGCGGGCGTGGGCGGCGCCCTCGGCAGTGCGGGTGACGGTGGCGGTGATCTCTTCGAGCGCGGCCGCGGTCTCTTCCAGGCCGGCGGCCTGCTGCTCGGTGCGGCGCGACAGGTCGTCGGAGGCCTGGGAAATCTCGTTGGCGCCGTTGCGGATGCCGCCGCTGGAACTGGCGATCCCGGCCATGGCGTCCTGCAGCTGGCTGACCGCCAGATTGAAGTCGCTCTGCAGCTGCTGGTACTCGGCCGCCACGCTCTCGCTCAGGCGGGCGGTGAGGTCGCCGCCGGCCAGGCGCTGAAGTTCGCGGCCCATGGCCTCGACGACGGTCTTCTGGGCCAGACCCGAGGCCTCGAAGGCCGCCTCCATCTCCTTGAGCTTGCGGTCCAGCTCGGCCTGGAAGTTGGCGGCCTCGGCGGCCAGCTTCTCGCGCTCGATGCTGTTATCCTTGAACACCAGCATGGCCGAAGCCATCTCGCCGATCTCGTCGGCGCGGCCGACGGCGGGCACCACGACGCTGTTGTCGCCGCCCGACAGCCGGCGCATGGCGCTGGTCATGGCCTGGAGCGGACGCGAGACGCCGCCGATGACGATCCTGAAGCCGAAGGCCAGGATGCCGGCGGCGGCCAGGCCAAGGCCCCCCATCAGCAGGTGGAACATGCCGGCGGCCTGGCGGGCCGCGGCGCCCTCGGCGCGGGCGGCGGTGATCTGCAGATTGACCAGGGCGCTGACCTTTTCGGTCACCGGCTCGATGGCGGGGTACATTTCGCCGGCCGTGAAGGCCTCCAGACCGGCCTGGTCCTGGGCCGAGAGCAGGCCCTCCAGCTTGGTCACCGCGGCGTCGGCGCCGGACATGGCGGCGGTCACGCCCTGGGCCAGGGTGGTCTCCTCGGGGGTCATGCTGGTCTGGGCATAGGCGGCCCAGGACTTGTGGAGGGCGGCGGTGGCGGTATCGACGCTGGCCTGGCCGTCGGCCCAGGCGAGCTGGCCGGAGCGGACCTTCCAGGCGGTGTCGACGACGCTGACGGCGTACATGTCGCTGACGGTCTTCAGCTGCTCCATCGGGACCACCCGGTCATCGACGATGGAGGCGATCTTGGCGTTGGCCAGGTCCAGGGCCAGCCAGCCGCACAGGGCGATGACGATGAGGGCTGCGCCCAGGGCGCCGATGGAGAAGGTCAGCTTGGCCTTGATCGTCTTCAGCATCGGCGGAGGTTCTTTGAGGCTTGCCGCCACACCGGGCGGACGGTGGAAGAAACCCCGCTGAGATCAGGGTAAACGCTGGGTAAACCGCCTAGGCTTCGCCGCTGAAAAATCGGTTAACGCACAACGGCGTTCTTTCACTCCGGCTGTGACCGATTGTCCGGGGGTGGGTCCCGGGCGCCATGACCGCGGGCGCGGCGGCTGCTATCCTTTCAAAGGCCGGACGCTGGCGAACCCAAGGCGCCTGACCCCGCCCGGCCGGGCCGCCACATCAAGCTTGGGAACGGGACGACCGCTTCATGACCGACCGCATCGTCCTGACCAGCGACCACGCCGCCATCGCGTTGCGACAGGCGATCGCCGTCCATATCGCCGCGCAAGGCTGGACGGTGGTGGACATCGGCCCGACGACCCACGAGAGCACCCCCTATCCCGAGCACGGCGCGGCGGCGGGCGCGCGGGTCGCCTCGGGCGATTGCCGGTTCGGCATCATCCTGTGCGGCACCGGCCAGGGCATCATGATGGCCGCCAACAAGGTCAAGGGCGTCCGCTGCGGCGTCTGCGCCGACACCTTCTCGGCCCGCATGATCCGCCAGCACAACGACGCCAACATGCTGTCGATCGGCGCCCGAGTGGTGGGCGAGGGCCTGGCGCTGGACATCGTCGACGCGTTCCTGGCGGCCCCGTTCGAGGGCGGGCGGCACGCGACGCGGGTGGAGATGATCAGGGCGCTGGAGGGGTAGGGGACTGGTTCTGGTTGTGGCGCAGGGCGAGTGTGTCGGGGGGATTGGTGGTGTTGTTGGCCTATTTCGGGGAGGGGCCGTAATTCCGATTGCAGATCATTCAAAGGGCAATTCGGAGGAGAATTAAATGCACTGTCACCGTTATTCCCCGACCAGCCGTTTCCGTTTGACTTGTTTGAGCGCCATCCGTCCACTGGCTGTCGGGCGGCAAGCCCCGGAGAGGACGACAGGGATGAGCAGATCGGGATTTCTTGGCGCCACGGCGGCTGGCGCGGCCTTGAGCTTGGTGTTCGCCGGTGCGGCGACCGCCCAGCCCGAACTGCCCTCCTGCAAGAACAAGCAGAAGGTCAGCCTGGTCATCAATACCGATACAACCTCGGGCTGGACCGTGAACGGCGCTCCGGTCGTCGTTGTTTCCAACGGCGCCTGGGCCAACGCCTCGCCGGCAGCCTGGATCGGTCCAACGGCTATCAGCCCGCCCGCCACGCTGACCTACAAGATCACCTTCGCCACGCCCTACCTGCACGGGCCGATGTCGGTGCAGGCCAGGTGGGCGGCGGACAACTGCGGCCAGTCGTTGAAAGCCGGCAGCGGGCCGCTGGTGTCGACCGGCGCCTGCGCCGTCGCGCCCGCCCCGAACGGCAAGGACTTCCTGGCGTTAAATCACGTGACCAACGCCCAGTTCGCCCAGGCCGACAGCACGGGCACGACCGCCAGCCTGGTCTTCGTCGTCAGCAACGTGAAATGGAGCCCGGCGGGACTGGCTGGTATCTTCACCATCACTGCCAACTGTGTTTTGTCGTGAGCAGCGGCGGGGGCTAGCCCAGCAACTCTGGCCAAGCCTTCGTCAGGGGCGCCAAGTCGAAATAGTCGCGCCAAAGCACGATGAGGCCATCCCGCTCCTCTTAGA
>NZ_JBBKVV010000025.1:0-11613 GCF_037968635.1 Phenylobacterium sp. | reverse complement strand
TAAGGCCGGGCGCCAGCTTGGCCGGTCTGGCGCCGTTTCCTCCATCCGCCGACTGCGGCTTGGCGCACAGGGCCAGCCAGACCCGCGCCTTGGTGACCCGTCCGTCTCCGTCAGCGGCCAGGGGCCGTATGCCCAGATAGATCACCTTCGGATCGCCAGGTTCCCGGTCAGCGGGCGCCTCGATCTGCAGGATGCCGGGGTCGCCGGCCGCGAGCCGATAGTTGACGGCGTCGGAAAAGGCGCCCGAAGCGTCGCGCTTGCCGCCCACCAGGGCTGAGGAGCTGACATAGGCCCCATTGGCGCATTCGGGCCACTTCAAAGCCGAGCCGCGCAGGCTGAACTTGCAGTCGCCCACGGGCATCGCCCAGAGGCCGGGCTTGAGGACCCGGGCGCCAGACGTATCGGCCGGGGAGAACAGCGGGCGTTCCGAACTGACCACCGCGCAGGCCGACAGGCTCAAGGCCGCGAAGAAGACCGCGACGATCCGCAGCATGAAACAGACCCCCAATCCAAGGCTTGTTAAGCTTTCTAGCGCAGAAACGAAGTTCTGAGAGGCGCGATTCCCATGCCCATGCCCATCGCCGATCTGGAGGCCTCGCTGCGCGAGGGCTTCCCCGACGCCGAGATCCAGGTCGAGGACCTGGCCGGCGACGGTGACCACTATCGCGCGCGGATCGTCTCGAAGGCCTTTTTGGGCCTCTCGCGGGTCAAGCAGCACCAGCTCGTCTACGCCGCCCTGAAGGGCAAGATGGGCGGTGAGCTGCATGCGCTCGCGCTCGAGACCCAGGCTCCGGGCTAGGCCGCCATGCGTTACCGGCCCTTTGGCGCGAGCGGCAAGGCGGTTTCGGCCATCAGCCTGCTGCTGCGTGAAGCCCCCAACATGACGACGCCCCACGCCTGGCGGACCCTGGCCTTCTCGGCCATGGAGTGCGGCGTCAATTGCTTCGAGATCACCGCCGGCTCCGAGATCATGGCGCTGGGCTTCGGCGAGGCGCTGCGCGCGGTGGAGCGGCGGCTGATCGCCATCGGTTGGCGGATCCATGGCGATCCCCGCAAGGTTCTGACCGCCGAGGCCATCTCCAACAGCGTGCGAGGCGGTCTGGCCAGGACCGGCGCGGGCTATTTCGATGTCCTGATGCTCGACGAGGCGGCCTTCGAAACCCTGGCGCCCGACGCCCACGGCTATCTCGCCGATCTGCGCGCCGCGGGCCTGGTCCTCCAAATGGGCGTGGTGGGGGACGGCGACAGCATCGACGCCTGCATCGAGAGCGGCCTCTTCGACGTCCTGGCCACCCCCTTCAGCCTGACCTCCGACTGGAAGGCCCGGCGGCGGATCAAGGACGCCTCGGCGCGCGACATGACCATGATCGCCTACGACCCCTTCCCGGCCGCCCTGTGCCGGCCAGTGGGCGGCGGGTCGATCCGCACCGGCCTCTTCAAGCGCGCCGAACCCCTGGCCGGCGCCGGCACCTACGCCTTCCTGCACCAGACACACGGCTGGTCGGCGGAAGAGGTCTGTCTGGCCTATGCGCTCACCGAACCCGCCTTCGCCTCGGTCCAGGTGGAGCAATTCCGCGGCGAGGCCATCGAACGTCTCGCCCTGATCACCGACAAGGACCTGCCGACCGGCGTCGCCGCCCAGATCGAGATGGCCCGCTTCAGCGCCGACAACAACGAGCAACGGCGCGCCTAAAACTCTCGCGAAAATCGCAACTTACGGGCATGATGCCGCTTTGCAGCGGAAGAGAGACACATGCCCCGTGACCCGTGGCCTGTCGCGAAGGTCACGCGTCGCGCGGCCCTAGGCGTAGTGGCCGTGTCGGGTGTCCTCGCCTGCGCACCCGTCCGCGCGACCAGGCCCGTCCGCCTGATTATCGGCACCGCGGCAGGTGGCGGGAACGACGGCTTCAGCCGCCTACTCGCGCAGCACCTGCAGCGCCTCATCGGCCAGACCATCCATCCCGAGAACGAAGGCCGGGCGAGCGGGCGGCTGGCCGCCAGCGAGCTCCTCCGCGCGCCGACAGACGGTTCAGTGATAGCGTTCCTGCCCACGCCCCTGGTCTACGAAAACTTGCTGGCGCGCAGCCAGGAGACCCTCAATCTCGCGCAGTTCCGCTGGCTGGGCGGCGTCGGCGCAGACCGCAGGGTTCTGGTGGTGAACCGGCAGAGCGGGGTCACCCATTTTGGAGAGCTTCTCGCTCGACCCAAGCCGTTGATCCTCGCGGCCTCCAACACCTCGGGCTCCAGCTATGTCGAGCCGCGGATCGTCAGCCACCTGACCGGCGCCCGGCTGAAACCCGTGCCCGGTTACAGCGGTGGGGCGAGGAACCTGGCCGTGCTGTCAGGCGAGGCCGATGGCGTGATCGGCGACCTGGCCAGCCTGGATCCGCTGCTGCAGACGCCGGGATCGCGGGTCATTCTTCGTCTGAATGAGCTCACCGACCCCGCAGAGGCTCCAGCGCCTAGTCTCGCCAGCCTGGCCAAGGGCGATGACGCCGCGCCGCTCCTGTCGCTCATCGCCGCCACCGCTGCTCTTGGACGGATATTCGCCCTGCCACCGGGAACGCCGCCGGCGATCCTGGCCAGGTGGCGATCCAATCTCGACAAGGTCGCCGGCGATCCAGACTTCCGAGCCGCCGCGACCGCCCGAGGCTTCTCACTTGAACAGGTGGCCGGGGCCGACGTGGAGGCGGCGCTGGGCCGCCTGTTCGCCCCCTCGGCTCCGGTCGGCCCGGCCCTGCGGCGCGCCATGGCGGTTGCGGGCGCCTGATGCCGGCCGTCCTTGAAGCCTTGGTGGGACTGTTCGGTTCACCGATCGCGCTGGCGGGGCTGATGGCCGGAACCCTAGCCGGTCTGCTGGCCGGCCTCACCCCGGGCGTGAATGGTCGCGCGGGCCTGATGCTGGTCACGCCGATAGCTATCGGATTTGGGCCGAGCGGCGGCGCGGTGTTCCTGATCGCCTTCCACTCGGTGGTGCACACCTCGGGCGCCATCCCCGCCATTCTGCTGGGTACGCCGACCTCGTCCAGTGAAGCGGCCACCGCGATCGACGGTCATGCCCTGACCCGACGAGGCGAAGCCGCGCGAGCAATCGGCGCAACCCTCTCGGCCTCGGCCTTTGGGGGCATAGTGGGCGCTCTCTTCCTGTTCCTGGCGGCGCCACTGGCCCTGGCTCTCGTCAGCCACATCGGCGCCCCGGAGGTCGCCGCCCTTTCAGCCTTGGGCCTGATGTCCATCGCCGCCCTCTCCGGGGGCTGGCTGGCGGGAGGGCTCATGGCGGTCGCCCTCGGCGTCCTGATCGCCTGCGTCGGGCTCGATCCCTTCTCCGGGACGCCACGCCTCACCTTCGGCCAACTGGGACTGTGGGACGGCGTAAACGCCGCCGCCCTGGTCACCGGCCTATTCGTGGTTCCGGAACTGTGCGTGCGAGAAGCGGCGGTGGCGCCCTCGACGGCGCCCGTCGCCAAGCTGGGCGGCGTGATTAGAGGCTGCCTTGAGGTCGTGGAGCATCGCTGGCTGCTGCTGCGCAGCTCGATCATCGGAGTCGTGGTGGGCTTCGTTCCAGGTCTCGGCGCCAGCGCCGCCGTCTGGATCGCCTACGGCCACGCGCGACAGACCCATACCTCGCCGGTTCCCTATGGCGAAGGCGCCATCGCCGGGGTCATCGCGCCCGAAGCCGCCAACAACTCCAAGGAGGGCGGATCCCTGGCGCCGACGCTCTTCCTGGGTATTCCTGGCTCCTCGGGGATGGGCATCCTGCTGGCCGCCTTCGCGACCCTCGGCATTGAAGTAGGGCCGCGGATGCTGGCCAAGGCCCCGGAATTCGTCTTTCTGCTTGGCTGGTCCAACATCGCGTCCAACCTGTTGGCCGTGCCGATCTGCCTGGCCTTGGCCCCTGCCATGGCGCGGTTCGCCAGCCTCCGGCGCGATCAGGTCGTTCCGGTGGCCCTGGCCGCGGCCTTGGCGGCCACCGCCCTGACCCAGCCGGGCATGTCGGCCTTGATCCAACTGGTCGCCTTCTCCGCCCTGGGCCTGCTCCTGAAGGGCGCCAATGTCGCACGCGCCCCGCTGCTGCTCGGTTTCGTGCTCACGCCCGGCCTGGAACTGAGTCTCGTACGCTCCAGCATGGTTTATGGCTGGAACGCGCTGTCCCGGCCGGGCGTCCTGATCATTCTCGGGCTCGCGGCGATTATCATCCTGGCGGCGGCCTGGACTCGCCGCCGGCCAGGTCGCCCGACCGAAAGGGAGACCGGGGCCCGCCTGACACCGGCGGCCATCGTCCTGACCGCAGGAGCGAGCGCCCTCGCCGTAGGCCTGGCCACAACACTGCCGTCGACAGCGGCCGGCATGCTCTATGTGGCCGGAGGCCTTGGCCTGGTCTCCGCCGCTCTCGCCGCCGCCCGCGTCTGGCCCCACTGGAAGGCCGCGCCCCGGGCCGAGACGCCGGACGGCCCGACCCTGGCGCTGTTCGCCGCCGCCCTGGGAGTCGCAGGACTCATCAGCCTGCCATTGGCGGCCGGCGCTCTGGTGTGTTCCGCCTTGGTGCTGAAGGCCCGCGTAGGCTATCTGAAGGCCGCCCTCGCTGCGGTCCTCACCGCAGGCGTCGTTCTTGGCCTGGAGATGCTCCAACCGTGACAAACAAGGCCGCTCGTCTCTCTCCAGACGATCTGGTGGGTCTGGCCCAGGCGGCCTGGCGGCACGGCGAACGCCATTGCGTGGATTGCGGCGGATATCACCAGGCCTGGGGCATACTTCGGGCCGCCGGCCTTCACGGTGGTCTGGGGGCGGACGAAACGGACCTGGCTCCTCGGCTGGCGGCGGCGCTTTCGCCAGGCGCCCGTGTCCTGGTAGCGGGCTCGGCAGATCCCGGCATCTTGGACTTCGTGGTCAGGACCGCAGCCGGAACACCGCTGGACATCCTGGTCGCCGACCTCTGCGCCACGCCGCTGTCCGTGATCGGTGACCTCAAACCCTATCCTGGCATGACGGTGCGAACCCAGCAGGTCGATCTGGCAGAGCTCGACCACCTTGATTCCTGGGACGTCATCGTCTCCCATTCCATGTTGCCCCACGTCCCCGCCGAATTGCGAATCGAGGTGCTAAAGCGTCTACGCAGAGCCCTGGCTCCGCGCGGTAGACTGGTCTTCGTCGCCCGAACCTTCCAGGCCGCCGTTCGGGATAGCGCCGCCGAGGAGAAGGCGGCGTGGGCGCAGCAAACGTTCTCCAGAGTCGCATCGTCAGGCATTCCGATGCCTGCTTCTCTGGCCGAGATCGAGGCCCTGATCCATCGCTATTCAGTCAAGCGGAGGGCCCCGCCTTGGGATCTGGCGACGCCCGAAGCGATCGCCGATCTGCTGACGCTCGGTGATTTTGAGGTGATGGAAATCGTCAAGATGGCGGACCGAACCCACGAGACGGCAGTCGGCCAGGCCCGCGCCAAGGAGAGCTACCTCTTCATCGCCCGCTGAACACCTTTCTCAGCAGCAGCTTCCGGACACTCGCGACCATCGGCGGCACGGAAGCCAAGCTGCGGGCGCGCATCTGCCCGTTGCGCGGCACGAAATTCATCGTGGCGTTCGCCTCGAAGATCGTGAGGCGTCCGTCGGCGTCAAGGCTGGCGTCAAGACCGAAATAGTCGAGGCCGATCTTGTCTGCGATCGAACGCAGAGCGATCCTGGTCACATCCGGAAGGGCGGCCACCCCCCCCGCCAGCATCGCGGCGCCCTCGGCCTCAAGGGCCGGTTGACTGGCCATCCACCGCCCCGACCGCCCGTGGATGTTCCACTCCGGTGCGATGATTAACTGCCGGATGACAATCTCATCCCCGACGAAGAAAAATCGTGCCTTCCGATAGAGTCCGTCGGCCCATCGATAATCGACGAATTCGGTCATGTAGTACTCATGATGGCGATCTCCATAGATCCCCTCGATCTGCTCGGGCGTATCGAACAGCCCGATGAACTGGCCGTTATGGCTGCCCGTCCGCCTCAGGATGGCGGGAAAGCGGAAGCCGACCTGGTCGACCTGTCGCTTCACCCGCTCCAGGGTCGGATTGCGCAGCAGCAGGGTCTTGGGCATGTGGACATTGTCGAGGCCCGCCAGCCGACTAGCGATGTGATGGCGTCGGGTCTGCAGGATCGCCCGAGCCGGGTCGATGACCGGAATGCCGAGCTCGGCCGTGAACTTGTCCACCACCGCCAAGGTCGCCGGGTTCATGTCGGCGTCAGAGACCATGTTCCAGAGAATATCGATCCCCGATGTGGCCCACCGATGGGCCTTGCGGAAATAGCTTGGGGCGAGGTGGATCCGGGTCTTGTTGAACCCACCCTCCGGTAGAAGCGCCAGGACCCGGTCAGCGTCGTTGTTGCCCTCTACATTGACAATCCCCGCCTGATCGAACTGGATGATCCGATCGAAATCATTGCCGACGATGAACCCCACGCGCGGGATATGGTCGCTCAAAAGCGATACCTCGCTCCCAGATAGAACTGCCGCCCCGTGTGGGTGTAGTCCTCTGAGTTCCGACGCTCGATTGAGATCCAGCGCTCTTCGAACGTGTCGGTCAGGTTGATCGCCTCGAAGGTGAGGCTGAGTTGCTCGCTGAGCTTGTAGCTGGAGGAGAAATCGACGTTCAAGGTGCGGCTCTTGCCCCTCGCGTCATTGCCGTTGCCGCCCGGCACCGCGGCCAGGTAGTCGTCGCGATAGGAGGCCGACACCCGGGCGTCGAGGCGGGCGTCCTCATAGTAGAGCGTCGCGTTCCACGAGCGGGGCGACAATCCCACGAGAGGCAGGACTGTTGTGGCCGCCGGGATGGGCTTGGAGTCGGTGATGTAGGTCACGGTGGAGTCGGCGTGGGTGTAGTTCACGATGGCGCCGAACCGGTCGAAGGGCGCCGGCAGGAAACTGAAGGGCCCCTGCAGGTTGATCTCATATCCCTTCAGTTCGCCGCCGGCCGTGTTCAGCAACTGGGTCACCAGGAAGATGGTGTCGGGGCTGTTGCGGGTGGTCAGCAGGCTGACCGGCAGGCCGGTGGCGCTGTAGGCCATCGTGGCCGCCGAGCTCTGAATGTAGGACTGCAGGTCCTTGTAGAAGAACCCGACGCTGAACTGGGTCTCGCGGGCGGGATACCATTCGAAGCTCAGGTCGAAGGTGTTGGCCCGGACCGGGTCGAGCAACGGATTGCCGATGGTCAGGGTGTGGGCGGTGTTGTTGATGGAGCCACCCGGCGTCAGGGCCGGCAGTTGCGGCCGGGCCATCACCTTCGCCGCGGCGACGCGGACGAGGACATTCTCCCGCGGTTCGAGCACCAGGTTCAGGGCGGGCAGGGTGTCGTCATACTTGCGCGCCACCGCCACATAGTTGCTCCCCACATAGCCGCGGGCGATGCTGGTGGTGGCCACGCGACGGACCCCGAGATTGCCCCGCAGCGGCATATCGAACAGCGAGGTCGCGAAGTCGGCCTGGACATAGAGGCCCAGGTCGCGTTCGCCCACGTCCCGATTGGCGGCGCGTTGGTTGTCTGAGCTCACCCGGAAGTCGCCATAGGCGTTGACGCAGTTGCAGTAGAGGTCGACGAGGGCTGCGATCTTGGCCACGTCCGGCGCCAGCCAGGCGGTAGGGGTTCCGGCCGGCGCGCCCAGGCCCCGCCCGAAACCGCTGACCAGGGTGCTGATCTGAGCCAGGCTGACGCCCGGCAAAGGGACCGCCGCATCCTGCTGGCCGTTGATGGTGTTCTGACGCCAGTCGGCTGTGGTGAACCTGTAATCCTTGAACAGCAGGCCACCCTTCAGGGTCAGGTCGCCCGTGATCTTGAATTCGCCGTCGACACCCAAGGTCTTGAAGCGGTTGGAGGTCTTGTTCGGTCTTTGGCGCAGCAGGGAGGGAAAGCCCAGGGCGGCGCTGGAGCTGAACTGCCAGTTGGCCGGATCTGTGACATCAAAATTGTAGTTCAGAACAGGCAAGGTCTGGCTGGCCGAGAAGTCGTAGCTGTAGCCATCCTGATTGTAGCGATCAAAGGAGACCGTGGTCTGGACCGGGTTGTCCTGGATCGACCGTGACTGGCCGATCATCGCCTTGATCTTGAAGCGGCTGTTGAACGCGTGGTTCAGCCGCAGGGAGAGCTGGCTGAACTCGCTGGAGAGTTCATCATGGCGGGCTTCGCTGCGGATATCGGTGTCGTCGAAGGTTGCGCTCACCAGTTGGTTCTGAGGCCCGAAGACCGGGTTGCGGACCGTGGTCTGCTCCAGGCGCGTCAGGTAGGTGGTTAGGTATTCCTCGCTCCGGGCGCCGTCATGGAGGGCGAACATGGCGTCGAAGGTGAAGGTCGTGGCGTCGGTGGGCGCGAACTGCACCGCCGCCGTCGTGCCGTAGCGCTTCCAGTCGTAGGTGAACCGCTCATAGCGCGGGATGCGGGCGTGCCAGGCTGAGTTGACCGGGCTGTACACGCCGGCCGGACTGTCGCAGGCGCCTGCATTCAGGAAACAGCCGCCGGAATTGGTGGGGACCGAGGGGTTCTCCCATCGGCCGCTGGTGGCGCCCTCTTCCAGGATGTTGCGGGCGCTGTAGGCGACGGAGACCAGGGCGCCCAGCTTGCCGTCCAACCAGGTGTCGGAGATCAGGGCGGTGGCCCTGGGGTCAGCCTTCCGCGACAGGTCGTTGTAGCCGTACTGAATTCCACCGGCGGCGTGGAAGCCCGGATTGTCGAACGGCCGGGCGGTGGCCAGATCGATGGTGGCGCCCAGTGAACCCTCCTCAACCTCGGCGGCCTGCGACTTGCGCACGGTGACCCGGTTGAAGAGTTCGGAGGCGAAGACCTGGAAGTCGAAACTGCGGCCCCGGTTCGCGCCGCCGGCCGTGTCCTTGCCGCCCGTGGTGGCCAGGGCTTCCAGGCCGTTGAGACGCACGCGGCTGAAATCCCCCGACAGACCGCGCACCGTGATTGAGCGACCCTCGCCGCCGTCGCGGTCGATGGCGACGCCGGGAATGCGCTGCAAAGCCTCAGCCAGGTTCAGGTCAGGGAAGTCGGCGATGTCCTGCGCGTTGATCACATCGACGAGGGCGGTCTCCCTCTTCTTGACCTCGATGGCGCTGGCCAGGCTGGCGCGGAAACCGGTGACGACGAGTTCATCCACCTCGCGGGTCTGCGCCTGCGCCTGGCTCGCGGTAAAACCCCCCGTGGCAATGGACAAGGCCGCCAGCCCACCGGGGCCAAGCCGGCGAATGTGTTTGTGCATCTTGTAGATTGTTCCTTGGGGGAATGGCGGGAGTGGTCTGCCCGCGCCCGAAATACAAGCTTCACCACGTGATCTTAAGTGACTATTTTTGGTGCGGGTTCAGGCTATCGCGCCTGCGGCCAAGCGCGTCAGAGCTTGACCCGGGCCTCGCGCCTCCCTAGCTCTCAGGCGAACGTTCCGACGAAAGATCCGTCCCATGACTGACGCCGCCACCGCCAATCCCGTCCACGAGTTCATCACCCGCACGGTCACCGACAATCCGGTGGTGCTGTTCATGAAGGGCGTGCCTGAATCCCCGCAGTGCGGCTTCTCGGGCCTGGTGGTCCAGGTGCTCGACCATCTCGGCGTCGACTTCGTGGGCGTGAACGTCCTGCAGGACGCCTCGCTGCGCGACGGCATCAAGACCTTCAGCGACTGGCCGACCATCCCGCAGCTCTATGTGAAGGGCGAGTTCGTCGGCGGCGCCGACATCGTCAAGGAGATGTTCCAGTCGGGCGAACTGAAGCCCCTGCTCATCGAACAAGGCGTGCTCGCGGCCTAATCCGCCCGGTGGCGCAAGTTCTCGAACCGCCCGAGGGCCAGCAGGTCTTCGAACAGACCTTCACGCCACAAGCCTCCGACATCGACGCCAATGGCCACGTGAACAACGTGGTCTATCTGCGCTGGATCCAGGACATGGCCACCGCCCATTGGGCCGCCCGCCAGCCGGCGCAGGATCAGTCGCGCTGGGCCTGGATCGTGCTGCGTCATGAGGTGGACTATCGGCGCGCCCTGCTGCCGGGCGAGACCGCGCGCGCCCGCACATGGGTGGCGAAGAAACCGGAAGGTCCCCGCTTCGACCGCTTTGTCCGGATCGACGGCCCCGACGGCGCCATGTGCGCCCAGGCGCTCACCGTCTGGTGCCTGATCGACGCCGTCACCGGCCGCCCCAAGCGCGTGCCCCAGGACATCGTCGACCGCTTCGTCTGAGCAGATCCTCCCCCAGCGCGCAGCGCGATGTGGGGGAGGCGGATCGTCGGGTAGCGACGAAACGGAGGGGGATGGACGTAGTCCACTCTCAGCCAATCAAGAGTCAAAGCCCCCCTCAGGCGCTTCGCGCCAGCTCCCCCAGAGAGGGAGCATCTTTGACTCGCCTCAGCTCCCCGGCCCGGTCCACGGATAGAACGGGTTCAGCAGAAACAGCGGGGTGCGCCCCGCCACGCCCAGCTCCGCATAGGTGAAGGTCAGGTCGGTGTGGCCCATGGCGAAGGACTTGCAAGGGTCCAGGCGCTTGCGGCCAAAGGCCAGGGTCACGGCGTCCCCCTTCCGCTCCACGAAGAAGGCGAAGTCCTCCTTCCGGGTGCAGCCGTTGGAGGAGACCCGGATGGTCAGCGCCTCCCGCCCGGCGTTCGCCGAATAGAGCGGCTCCAGTTCGCCCAGCGACGAGCCCGCGGGCGCGACAATGGGCGGGGCGGCGGTGGCGCAGCCGGCGAGCAGGCTCAAGGCCCCGATCAACAGAAGACGACGATGCATGGCCCTACTCCGCCACAGATCGCTCAAAAGCAAAAGGCCCCGGATCGCTCCGGGGCCTTCGCAAATTCGGTAAGTCAGAAACCGATCAGGACGAATAGAATTCGATGA
This sequence comes from Phenylobacterium sp., assembly GCF_037968635.1. Classification (GTDB taxonomy): domain Bacteria; phylum Pseudomonadota; class Alphaproteobacteria; order Caulobacterales; family Caulobacteraceae; genus Phenylobacterium. The sequence continues at coordinate 760 of NZ_JBBKVV010000025.1, read as the reverse complement.
CCAGGTTCGGCTCCATCTTCACAGCGTAGGGAACCTCGCTGAACTCCGGCTGACGGATGAACTTCGCCGTCATCGCCTTGGTGTCCAGCTCGATGTAGTCGGGCGTGTCACGCTCGGCCGACTGGATGGCTTCCAGGACCAGCGCCATGTTCTTGGAACGCTCGCGGACCGAGACGATGTCGCCCGGCTTCACGCGGTAGGAGGCGATGTTGACGCGCTTGCCGTTCACCAGCACGTGGCCGTGGTTCACGAACTGACGGGCGGCGAACACGGTCGGCACGAACTTGGCGCGGTAGACGATGGCGTCCAGGCGCGATTCCAGCAGGCCAATCAGGTTTTCCGAGGTGTTACCCTTGCGGCGGTCAGCTTCCTCGTAGGTGCGGACGAACTGCTTCTCGGTGATGTTGCCGTAGAAGCCCTTCAGCTTCTGCTTGGCGCGCAGCTGCAGGCCGAAGTCGGAGACCTTCTGCTTGCGGCGCTGGCCGTGCTGGCCGGGGCCGTACTGGCGGGTGTTCACCGGGGACTTCGGACGGCCCCAGATGTTTTCACCCATCCGGCGGTCGAGTTTGTACTTCGCGGAATGCCGCTTGGACATAGTAGCTCTTTCAACACGATCCGGGCCGGCGCCTTCATAAGCGAAGGTGCGATTTCAACGGCGGCGACCAGATCACCCGTCATAGGTGTCCGCAGCCGCCAGGGTGACCCGGCGGCGCGAAGGGGCGGTTTATGATGCGACGGGCGCGCTGAGTCAATCCGGCTG
>NZ_JBBKVV010000024.1:0-14078 GCF_037968635.1 Phenylobacterium sp. | reverse complement strand
ACATAGGCGCCCACGCCGATGAATCCCGTGCGAGCGGCGTCCGACCAGAAGGGATCGGCCCGCAGCGGCGGCGGAAATAGCATCACAGCGAGCTTTTGGAGTTCATCCATCACCGCGATCGGGTCGTGCCGGTCGATATGGGCCAGGGGATTGTAGCGAGAGGTGCGCCCGTCGGGCGCCAGCGGGTCAAACAGAAAAACCTCCTGTCCGTGGGCGGCGCGGAAACCGGCTGTCGCGTCCCAGTTTTCGCGTTTGACGTCGAGCACCACGGTGGAGTCAGGCCAGTTGAGCAGGTTGGGGATCACCACGCTGACGCCCTTGCCGCTTCGCGTTGGCGCATAGAGCATGACGTGCTCCTCGCCGCCGGAGACCAGAAAACGCCCCGTCTTGCGCCCGAGTAGAACCCCATGGGCGGCTCTTAGACCGCCTCGCTTGAGGTCAACTTCCGCCGCCCAGCGCGCCGCTCCATGCAGCGGGGGGCGAAGACTTCTCGCGATTCCCCCAAGGGCGATGATCCCAAGGATAAGGGCGCTCAGCAGGCCGACGCCAAGCCACCGGCGGACATCCGGGTCACCGCGAAAATACCAAAACCAGGCGGGGACCTGGCTAAGCCGCAGGTCCCAGGAGAGCGCTTTCAGTCCGGCCAGCGCCACCAGGCTGGCGACGGCCAGCAAGGCGCAGGCGGCGATGGCCGCAAGGCCCAGAAGATAGGCCGCCTTAAGCGGCCAGGGCGCGGCGTCCAAGCGGCTCATACCAAACCTCCGTCACCCGGAACCGGCCCTCCACCCGTCGCATCTGCACCACCACGTCCACCAGGATGCGGAGCAGTTGGCCGATCTCCTCACGGCTCAGATCGCGGCCGCTTTCTGACTCCTTGACCAGCAGGGCCAGCTGCTCGAACGCCAGAGCGGCGCTGTCGGCGTGGATCGTGGTGATTGCGCCCGGGTGGCCAGAACTGACCGACCGCAGATAGGTAAATGCCGAACCGTCTCGCAGCTCTTGCAGCAGGATGCGGTCGGGGCGCATCCGCAAGGCGCTTTCCAGGAGGGCTTTGGCGTTGATCTTGGCCAGGCCTTGACCATCCTTGGCGTAGAGCAGGTGGACGACATTTCGATGGGGCGTCGTAAGTTCGCGCGCGTCTTCAATGGTCAGCAGCCGCTCGTCGGCGGGGATCAGGCGCACCAGGGCCTTGGCCAGGGTGGTCTTGCCAGACCCGGTGGCGCCGGAGATCAGGATATTGCGCTTAGCCTTCACCGCCAGGCTTAGGAAGGACCCCCAGGCGCTGGCACCGTGCAGATGCAGAAGATTTTTCTCCAGTGCAGAGCCGCCTTGGGGGGCTGGCTCGAGGGCGTCGAACAATCCGCCGCGCGCCAGATCCTCAAGGCTGAGATCCACTGCGGCGGGGCGTCGGATGGTGAGCGACAGGTGTTCGGAGGCCGGGGGTAGGACGATCTGGCACCGCTCTCCGCGTGGCAGAACGGTTGAGCAGATGGGGGTCTCGGCATTGACGTCCTGAGCGGTGTAGGCCGCCGCCGCTGTGGCCAGGGTCGCCAACCATGCCGGGGTCAGCTCAGGCGCGGTCACCCAGCGCCAGACGCCGGCCTGTTCGATCGCCAGCTCGCCTGGCCGATTGACCACCAGGTCGGTGACGTCGGCAGGCTCCAGGAGGGCCTGTAGCGGGGCCAGGTAGTGCAGGAGGACCGCGCTGTCATCGCCCATGGCTAGCGATCGGCCAAGTCATAGACGCCGGAGAAGTCGAGATCTTGCGCCACGAAGATGGAAACCTCTGCGCCCTGCGACTTGGTCAAGGTCGGCGGAATGTCCAACGAAGCCTGAAGCGCCACAGCCGCGGCCTCTGACGAGGTCCGCACGGGCGAATTGGCGTGGCCTTGGCTTGTGCGATCGCCACCGCCCTCGTCGACCACGGACAACAACAGGCCCGCCCCGAAGCGATCCCAGAAGTGGGTGTCGATCTGGCCATCAAATCCGGCGCGTCCGAGAGCGTCAGCGGCCGGGGAGGCCAGTGACACGGCCACGCCCCCCGGGGTCACGGCCCGTGTCCACAATACGAACAACCGCCTTTGGCCCTGGCGCAGGTTGGCGCGATATTCCCCCATGACCCGCGTCCCTTTCTCCAGCAGGACAACGCCGCCAGTTGCAGAGAGCACGTCGCGCGGGATCAGGCAGCTGACATAGCCGGGTGTGGTGCTGCTCATGGCGGTCTGCAGGATGCAAGGCAGGGTCGATCCGGCCAGGATCAGGAAGTTCCGGTCGGGCAAGCGCGTGGCGCGCGCCAGGCCGATCGCTGAGCCCTTGCGACGCCCATCCAGATCGGTGGTTGGGTGGGCGTCGGCGGCTGCGGGCGGCGCAGGCGCTGCGCTGCCAGACATCGCACCCTGACGAAAGGCGATGAGGGGTGAGGCGGGCGGTGGCGCGTCTGACGGCGACGGGTTTGGCTGCGGCAGGGCCGGGACGTCTGTCAGTTGGGGTGAGCCAAGCGCGGGTGCGTCGGGGCCAGGAGCCGCCAGGGTGGGAGGCTGTGGAGGCGCCGGTTCGAAGGCCACGACCTGCCGCGCGGCTTGGTGGGGGCCGTGGTCGGTATCGCGATGATCGTTCCGCCAGCTGGCCAAGACCAGGACGCCGCAGCCAAGGATGGCGGCGGCCAAGATCACCAGGCCGCCGAGCCGTGCCGGCGCCAGGCGTCCGGAGACGGGCGTGATGGTCCTCTGCAGGGTTGGGTCTGGGGTCGGGGCGGGAATTTCGCTCATCGCACCGGCGCCTTTTCGACGCGTTCCACCCGCGAGGTCGCGGTGCCGGTGCCGGTGGCCACGCCATAGGGTTCAAAGGCTTCATTGTAGAGGCAGAGCACCTCGCGGCCGCGTCGCAGGCGCCATTGCGGGGCTACGGCGTGGAGCACCACAAACTCACCGCGCACGTCAAAGCTCGCCAGGCTCTCTGTTCCGCGCGCGTCCACCTGGTAGATCGCCGGTAAGGCTTGGTTGGCCGCAAACCTCAGGACCGTGAAACGCCCGTTGTCAGAGACCTCGGAGGGTTGCAGGCTGCTGGCGCCCTGCGCTTGGTAAGTGAGATTTCGTGTCCCCTCGAGCACTGCGTTCTCGAGCTCAAGGTCGATCAGCCGCGCCTGCGAACGTCTGACCTGTGCCGCCAAGCTTGCGGCGAGATGTGCGCGTTCATCCTCGGGGTAGCGAAAGACAATGACAAACGGGCTCGATGGCCGCGCCTGGGGTGCGGCGGTCAAGGCAAAGGCGTAGTGGCGCATCTCAGCACCCTTCCGGGTGGTGACAATCAGGTTGGTGGGGTCGCCGGGCGCCTTGGGCTTGAGGAACAGGCTTGCGCCGTCTGCGGCGACCTCCCAGCCGGAGCTGTCACCGACGGCGACATTGGCGATGGTCTCGTCGGGGGCGAACTGCACCTGGAGGGCGGTGCGCAGGGCCCCACTGAGTTTGACCACCTGCCAGGGATCGTAGTCGACATAGCTGACCCGAGGATCGGCGGCGCCGGGCGTCGGCGTCTGGGCGGCCAAGGCCGCAGGCGCGTTCAACATCAAGATCACGACCAGGACGCGCAAGATCATTTCACCACCTCCGGGTCTGAGCGGTAGCTGGTGACCTGGAAACCCAACGGGTTGCGCAGCCGGTCGGCCTCGGCCATCGGCGCGCGGGTGTAGGTAAAGGCCAAGGTGGCGATGGCGTCGGCCGTTTCGATCTGTGCGCCGCGCCGCAGCGCCTTGTGCAAACGCACATTGGCGACATCGGGGCTCACGAAGCTGATGGCGCGGACCTCCACCTGGGCTTCCCCATCTGCGCCCAAGGTTATCTGTGGGCTTGAGGGATTGCTTGGACGGAAGGCGTCGGCCCAGCGTTGCTGTTCTGCGGGACTGGACATGATGGAGACCTGGCGGAAATTGGCCTCAGCCGCCGGCGCAAGCCAGCCTTCGCGCGCGCGAACATATTGGGCGATGAAGTGCTTGGTGACCGCCTCATCATAGGTCACCGGCTTGGCCGAGGTGAGCGCGGTCATGACCTCCACGGCGCCGGTGCTGCGATCGACCCGCACCACATAGGGCGCGACCGTCTTGAGCGGCGTGAGCGCCGCGACCGCACCAACGGCGGCGACGGCGACCAGGCCCGCGGCCGCGGCGACACCCCAGGCCAGTCGACGCGAGCGCTCGGCTGCAAGCAGGCGGTCGGCGTCCCAACTCCGGGCTTCGGCGAAGTAGGCCTGCAGATCGGGAGACGGCACATTGCTCATGGGCAACTCGCAAAACCGCCTGGCGCCGCGGTCGGTGTTTCGGCGTCGGACGGAATCGCTGGCGCCGGGGCTGACCCTGGGGTTGGGATCAAGACCGATCCGTAGGGGTTGGCAGGCCGGCGTTGGCGACCATCGCAAATTGGCGCGGCGCTGCTGAGCGGGAGCTGGCTGCAAGCCGACAGGGTCAGCAGGATCACGACGGGGAGACGAGCGAGGTTCATGAGGCGACGCCTGATGCGGGGCGGCGATCGCTACCGCCGCGAGGCGACGCGCGCTGCGCCTCCTGGGGGCCGTTGGCGCGCGGCGAGGCCGGTTTGGGTGTGACCGCGTTTGCGAAATCCGAAAGGCCGACGCTCGCTCCGCCCGCGATGCCGGCGGCGATCGCGGGGGTCTGCAGGAAGAAGATCAGCGCCAGACAGCATAGCGCGATGAAGACCAGGCCGCCGGCCATGGGATCCTGACCGTCGATCTGGCCCCACTGCTGATCCACCAGCGACAGGATGAGCTGGAAGACCACGATGATCAGGCCAAACAGCACGACATAGTTCACGGCCTGGGAGAGCCAGCCGAAGAAGAACCGGCGGCTGGCATCGAAGAGGGCGCAGGCCACGAAGATCGGTCCCAGGGCGACGAGCAAGGCCAGGGCGACCTTGGCGATCAACACCACGCCGAAGCCCAGGGCCGCGGCCAGGGCTCCGACCACATAGACGCTGGCTGACATCAGCCAGGGCGTCGGGTTTTGCAGATTGGCCTCCTGGGAGATTTTCTCAGCCAGGTAGGCGGCTCGCGAAAAGAAGCTGTCGAAGGCCGCGCCGAGATCGGGCGCTGCGGCGCCGCCAATCGCGCGCGCCAGGCTGTCGGGCAGGGCGTGAAGCAGGGCGTCACCGACGAAGCTTGAATAGGCCGGCGTGCTGGCCAGCAGGAGTATGAAGCTGAGCTTCAAGCTGCGGACCGCGAAGTCGATCACCGGCTCGCTGATCGCGCCGCGCAGTATGGCCAAGCCGTAGAGCAGGACATAGAGCACCAGGGCGGCGCGAAGGGGCCCAGATATCTCCGCAATCATCGCTCCGGCGCGGGCGTCGAGGAAGGTGTCGAGCTTGGCGTCGACGAATTGATAGGTCTGCTGAAAGATCTCGATCCGGTCAGCCATGTTCGGGGCCCCGGTGGGTGAGGATGTCGCGACGACGGTGGTCAAGGGCGCCGGGTTGGACAGACATCACTCAAAGCCTCGGCGGTAGAAGGCCATGCGCGCGGCCCGCGCGGTGGCGGCCTCTTCCCGCTCGCGCTGAGCCTGCTGCCGGTCTTGCGCCGCCTGGGCCATGGCCAAACCCTGCAGTCGCATCTGATCGTTGGCGATCATCGCGTGTTGGGCGCTCAGCTGGGCTTGCAAATCCAAGACGGTGCGAACGGTGGGGGCGGTGTCGATGGCGCTCTGCAGGTCGTGCAAGCCCAACTGCCTGGCAGACCCAGCCTGGCCGACCGCCTCGCTCAAGGCCAGATCGCGTGCGGTTCGCAGACCCCTGGCCTCCAGCTCACGATCTCTCGGGGCCAGAGTCGTCGGCGCATAGATGCGTGCAGCGTCCCTTAGGGCCTGTGTCCTCTGGCCCAGCGCGCCGAGCGCCGCCAGGTCGCTCAGATTGGCGTCGAGGAAGGGGGCGACATCGGGCAAGGCGTTGCGTAGAGCCGGGCTGTTGAGGCCTGCGGCCAGACCACCCACACCTGAGGCTTGGTTGAGGCTGCTCAGCAAGGTTTGGCCTTGTTCAACTTGGGTCTGCAGGCGTTGAAGTTGGTCCAGCGAGGTCTTGGCTTGCTCGAGAAGCTTGGCGTAGCTGGTGGGGTCATGGACGATGGTCTGAGCCTGGGCGACGGGGCCGATAAGGCTCAGCATCAGGCTCGCCAGGACGGGAAATCTTACGCTCATGTGAGTTGCCTGCGTTGCTGCTGGAAGGGCGCCATCCAGAGCGCAGGATCGTCACCATGGACGGCGCGGATTTGGTCGAGCAGGTCGGTGGTTTCGGTACGGCCCGAGAGGATCGCCAGATCGTCGCCCATGCCGTCCAGGGACAGCTCGGCGACGACGGCGTTGAGGCCTTGTTTGATGAGAAACTGACGGGACTCCGGCGTCAGACCTTCGCGAACGAGGTGGAACTCTCGCCGGCTCAAACCAAAGCCCTCGACATAGTCGTGCAGGTTGGCATGCGGGTTGGGCAGGAAGATCTTGGTGGCGCACTGCTCCAGGATGGTGTGGGCGATGGGCGAACGCAGAACGTCGGCTGGCGACTGGGTGCCAAACACCATCATGGCGTTCTGCTTGCGGAAGGTCTTCAGGCCGTCCTGGGCCAGGCCGCGAAACGCCTCGTCGCCAAGCGCCTTCCAGAACTCGTCGATATCGATCACCAGCCGACGCCCGTCGACCAGGCTAAGCAGGCGCTGAAAGAGGTACATCATCACCGGGGTGCGGACCTCGTCATTGTCGAGCAGCTGGGTGATGTCGAAGCCCAGGAAGCGCGGGGCGAAGGCCAGGGCGTCCACTTCGTTGTCGAGCACCCAGCCATGCGACTGGCCGTGGCGCCATTTCTCCAGCCGCGCGCCGATCCCAGCGGCGTCTCTTTGGCCAAGCAGGACGCGCAAGGCCGACAGCGAGCGTTGGGGGGGCGGTAGGACCGCGAGCGCCACAATGGCCTCGTCTATGGCGCGCTCATCTTGGGGTGAGAGGCCGTGATCTGTGGTGGCGACCAGGCGACGGACGAGCTGTCCCAGGAAAACCCGTTCGGCGGCGTTGGCGCCCAGCGCTTTGAAAGGAGCAAACCCGGTCGGCTGCCCATTGCGCAGTGTCAGATAGGACCCACCGCATGCGCGGACGAAGAGCTCGGCGCCGCGGTCCTTATCGATGAAAACCTGCTGGGCGCCGAATTTCTCCAGCTGCGCCAACATGAAGTTCTGCACGACGGTTTTGCCCGAGCCCGAGGGGCCACAGATGAAGGTGTGGCCAAGGTCAGCCACGTGGAAGTTGAAGTGGAACGGAGATCCTGCGGAGGTGCGCAGCAGAGCAACTGCGGGCCCCCAATGATTTCCATGCGCCTTGCCCGCAGGGTGGGTGTGGAAGGGCGCCAGAGCGGCGAAGTTGCGCGAGGTGATGGCCGCCGGGCGTACGCGCCGCGCAAAGCCGCCCGGAAACTGGGCCCAGAACGCGGCCTCTAGAGCCAGGTCTTCCCGAGCGGTCACCAGGCCAGAGTCCGCCAGAATGGCCCGGGTCTTGGACAGGTGGTCGGCCAAATCGTCTGGCGTCTCGCCATAGACGAGCACGGAGGCCTGATGATCTCCCATCACAAACCGGTTGGAGATCAGATCATCCAGGCCCTCACCTAGGTCGCTGATCTGGGAGGCGGCGCGATCGCGCGCCGACAGCATCTGGTTCTGCTTGCGCTCCATCACCGCCCGCGCCGCGGGTTTGGAGAGGAAGCTGAAGGACTGGCTGACGACCAGTGGGAATGGGGTTGAGAGCAAACCATTCCAGAGGCCAGGCTGGGTGGTGGCTGGATATTCCTTCACGCCAAACATGGCGCCGTAGCGCGCGTGGGCGGCGCTGCGAATCTCGAGCGCCTCGCGGCCAAAGATCAGGCGCGCATCGCATAGGGCTGAGCCCAGGTGGCCCCGCACGAGGGGCACGCGCTCTGGCGATCCGGTGAGGACCAGCTTGATCATTTCCAGGGGCTCGGAGAACCATAGTCCTTGATGCTGGTAGAGGCTTAGGGGCTGGGGTCCGTAGCGGCTGAGGTGCTGAACCAAGTCACGCCCGGCGTCTTCCAGGACTCTGACCTGTTGATCCTGCCAAGCCATCGCCTCGGCCGGCGTTCTCCTGCGCGAGGCCCAGGCGCCCAGGTGGCCGGTGGTGTGTCGAGCCGGGTGGAGGACCAGGCTTAGGAAGAGGTCGTTGACGAAGAGCCTCTGTGCGCCCAGGCGGGCTTGATATCGGCTGTCGAGAGCGGCGGCGAAGGCGGAGCGGAAACGGCCTGCGGGGTAGCCATGGTGTTCACGGCGAACCAGATGGTGCCAGACCGCCAACTGGTCAGTGGCGATGTTGCGCCATGCGTGATTGAGCCTGCGATGCCAGTCGTTGAGCTGAGCGGGATCCGCGGTCTCAAAACTGGCGCCGTCCAATTGGAAGCACAGCATCAGGGCCTGGGTATCCAGGGCGATGATCTGGTCGGTGACGTGCCGGGCGTAGGGCAGGTTGGGTCGTGAGTCCTGTTCCAACCGCGCGGCGCGCCGGGTGTCGGGAGCGAGCCTAGCCACGGAGAAGGTCCTTCGCCTGATAGCGCCGACGTAATGGCAAGGGCGTGGCTGAGCTGCCGCCCCAGAGCGCGCGCGTACGACAGCGAGCCTTGGTCTGGAGGTACATCCACAGCACGCGGAAGGCGTTGGGGTCGTGGCGGCAGATTTCGCGGAAGACCATGTGCAGGACTGGCGCGACCAGCAGATAGAGAAGGCTATGGGCGGCCAGGAAGAGGCTGGCCGAGACGATGAGGTTGAGCCCCATCGCCTCCATGGGCGCGCCAGCCACCGTGGCTGGCCGCGTACAGGCCAAGAAGAGCGTGTCCTCGACAAGATCGACCTCCATGCCTCTAGCCCCCGCCGCCGACGATAAGGTCGACGATCGCTGTGGCGCTGAAGATGACGATGATCCCGATCACCACGGTGCCGGCCCGGCGCATGTCCAGGTGGCCGAACATCCAGGCGATGCCGGTGATGATGACGGCGATGATCGCCAAGCCGCGGATGACGCTGGAGTTAAGCAGCTCCACGATATTCTCGATGAAGGAGCCGATGTTCCCGCCAACGGAGGAATTTTGCGCCAAGGCTGGCGTGGCGATGGCGACCGCCGCGAGGGTTAGGACAATCAACTTTGGTGTCGGCCAGGCGTGAGGTCTCATGGGTGTTCTCCAGCTACCGAGACCGGAGGCGTCGGCACGGTGATGACGAAGGAGGTGGGCTCTGGGGCGCGGTTGAAAACGTCCCAGCTGGGGATGGACGCACCCTCTGACAGGAGCCCTTCCGCGGCCTGTGGCGCAGCGCCAAGCACCTTGGCGACGTAGCCGTTGCGCAGGCCGCGGGTGTCGTCGCCGGTATTGTAGATCGAGAGCGCGGCGCGCAGGCCGGTTTGCTCATCGGCGTGCCGCAGGCGGGCCTGCGCGTAGGCTTCTGCAAGGATGCGGCCTGCCGCCGAGAGGTTAAGGCAAGGATCAAACGCCGCCTCGACGGTAAGGCCAAGCCGATGGAGATTGGCGCTATTGATCTGGCCCAATCCCAGATCGACGCTCCGCCCTTGCTTGATAAACTCTCGCGCCAGTGTGGCCGCCTCCTGGAGGCTCCGGGCGCGCACGTGCACGCGAGGCGTGCCGTTGACGCCAAGCGCTAGAGCGTCAAAGCCGCTTTCGACCTGAACGATCGCCGTAAGCGTCTCGGGCGCCACGTGCGGGGCGCAGGTGGCCGCGAGGCCTAGGAACAGGGGTAGCGGCAAGATCATCAGGTTTGTCGGGCTCAGGCCGCGCGGGGGCTGCGGGTGTCGACATCTTCTGTGGCGAGGGCTTGCGGCGACAGGCGCAAGCCTACCCGTCGCAGCTGCGTAGTCGTACGGCGCGATCGTGGTCGACAGGCGCGGCCAATTGACCGCAGTCTCACCTAAGTCATCACTCGCAATGTGCTTTTGAAGGCGCGATAGGCCACCAAGGCACGTTCGAGTGCATACGTCTCACCGGCTCTGCAAACCGGTGGTTTGCTCTCTGACGCCCGTCAGGTCTCCTAGCTGGCTCTTGAACGCCCAAGCCTGTCCGAAATGCGTGGTTATTTTTCGGACATTCGTTAACGACTTTTGTCCGGAAAATGTATACGGATATCGGACATGACCGAGGCCCGTGGCGCACTGAAGGCTTTGATCGAGGCGCGGGTAGGCGCAGCGAGCCCGCGCGCCGTTTGGACGCCGGGCGACTTTCTCGATCTAGGAGGTCGCGAAGCCGTAGACAAAACCCTGCAACGCTTGGTCAAGGCTGGCGCGCTGCGGCGCATTGATCGGGGCCTCTATGACCGGCCTGTCTTCAATAGCCTGACCCAACAACCTAACCCGGCTGAAACACGAAGCATCATCGACGCAGTCGCTCGTCGAGATCAAATCCGCGTCCTCGTCGACGGAATGACCGCCGCCAACGACCTTGGGCTGACGACCGCTGTGCCAGCGAAGATCATCGTTCACGCCGACGCCCGCCTGCGGCCGATCCGCTTGGGCGCTCTGGAAATCTCTTTCCGGCCAACCGCCGCCAGCAAGCTGTTCTGGGCGGGGCGTCCCGCCATGCGCATCGTCCAGGCCCTGCACTGGCTGAGAGATATGGCGGACATTCCCGAAGAAGACAGCCGGCTGCGCCATCAGCTGCAACGGCTGCTGAACGATCCGGCCAGCGGCGCCGTGCTGCGCGCCGACCTCACAGACGGCTTGTCTTCCCTGCCGGCCTGGATGCAGGCGCTCCTACGCCCGTTGTTGTCGGCTGGAGGCGATACGGCGGCCGAGGTGTCGCCATGACCAACACCGCTTACGACGACATTCTGCGGGCCAATGCCGACACAAGACTTGGTCTGTTCACCGCCACCGCACAGCGCCTGGGCACCACGCCGCAGAATGTCGAAAAGGACTTCTGGGTCTGCTGGACCTTAGGCGCCTTGTTCAACGGCCTGCCAGAAGGCGGCCCGCGCCTGTTGTTCAAGGGCGGCACCTCCCTGTCCAAGGGCTTTGGTCTGATCAGCCGGTTCTCCGAAGACATCGACGTCACCGTCTTTCGCGACGATCTAGGCCAGGGCGCCTCGATCGAAGACCTCGCCGCAATGAGCCGCACGCAACGCCTCGCCAAGCTCGAGGCGATCCGCGCGGCATGCCAAACCTTCATTCAAGGCGATCTGCGCACCCAACTGCAGGGGCTTGCCGCGGCTGCTGCTGAGCGCGCCGGCTTGACGGCTGACCAGATCCAGATCGTGGCGGCCGAAGACGACGGCCAGACGCTGCTGGTCGTCTATCCGGCGGCCACCCCGGCCGACTCCTATGTGCGCCACGTCGTGCGTATTGAATCTGGAGCGAAGTCGGCGCTCGACCCCAACACCGTGCGCACCCTGGCGCCCTATGTCGATCAGGAGGCCGTGGGCCTAGACCTCAAGGTCGGCAATGTCACTGTCGTCAATCCGGAGCGGACGTTCTGGGATAAGGTGGTGATCGTCCACGGCCTGCGTCGTTGGTTTGAACGGCGGGGCAAGCTGAAAGGCGGTGGAGAGCGGAGTTCCCGGCACTACTATGATCTTCATCGCCTGGTGGCGTCCGAGGTTGGCGCCCATGCCTTGGCGGATTTGGCGCTCGGCGCCGACTGCGTCGCTCACGCGCGGATGTTCTTTGATCGGCCCGATTACGACTTGGCCACAGCGGCGGCGCCCACCTTCGCCCTCACGCCCCACGATGCCATGCTCGATGCCTTGCGACGGGACTATGGGGCGATGTCAGCGATGATCTTTGGCCAAGCCCCGACGTTTGACGCGGTGATGTCGTCTGTCGCTGCTTTGGAAGCGCAGTTGAACCGATAGGAGGGGAAGGCCTTCCCCTGCGGCCGAGTCCAAGCGTCTCGTCCGCCCCCTTCCAGCGGGGCACCTCCGGAGCGGACTGTTGGCGTCGAATTGATTGCAACAGGCCACGAAGTCGCCAGGCTATTGCAAGCGGCACAGGAGGAGAACTGCCAACCTATGCTTGCCCGCCTCAGCCTAGGCGAGTGCGAGAAAGCCATCGCGTTTGCAAAGCGGGGCGCATGCGCATGAGCCCCGAGGCTGGCGCCTATGAACGGTCAACGAACTCGCGCCTCGGCTGCGATCTCGACCAGCATGCAGGGGCCGGGCAGGGCTCGCACCTCGACCAGAGTGGCGGTGAGGCGGACGTCGCTGAAGACCTCGCCGAAGGCGCGGCCGACTTCGCGCCGGGCCCTTGCGTCGAGCAAATAGATGCGGGTGGCGAACACGTCGGCCAGGGTGGCGTCGACGCTCAGCAGGGCCTCGTCGAGATTGGCCAGGGCCTGGCGGGCCTAGTCTTAGGGCTGGCCCGGGCCGACCAGCCGGCCGTTATGATCGTAGGGCGCGGCGCCCTAGCCAGACGTGGGGCCGACGCGAATGGCGGTGGCTTAGCCGAACAAGTCGCCGACCGTGCCGCCGTCCGGGGTGTGCGTGCAGGGCTGCTCGAACCGACATGGCGAACTCCGAAGCCTGGCGCAGGATGCCATCAGCTGGGCCCCAAGGATATCCAATGACCGGCGGCGGGATGTCAGCGCCGATCCCACATAGAGAGATCAAAAGAGAAGGTGTTGCGCCACGGCCGCGCCGATGAGCAGCAAGATGACGAGCGGCGCCACCAGGACGCCGCCGCCAGTGGCGGTGGCCTTGAACCAGTTGCCAACCTCGATGGAGAGGAAGTCCTTGGCGCGCGACGGGGATGGTTTGGGCGGGAGAGGCATGCTAAATTCGTATGTAAGATACATACATTTGGCAACAATGAAATGTATGCTATATACATAATCATGCGTGATCTTGAACGAGCTGGTCGTCTGAAAACCGCCCGCGTCGCTGCAGGCTTCAAAAGCGCCGCGGCTGCGGCGCAATCGTTCCGGTGGAACCGCAACACCTACGCCTCCAATGAGAATGGCAATGCGCCATTTTCCTTCGCCAAGGCCAAGACCTATGGCGAGGCCCTGAACGTTCGTCCGGAGTGGCTATATGACGGCCTGGGTGCGTCAGACTCGGACGCCAGACCTATGGTGACGTCAGGGTCTTCGGCTCTGATCCCCATCATCGGCCGCGTCGGCGCCGACCCTGGCGGGGCTGTGTTGTTCGCGACAGGCCAAGCGGCGGGCGACCTTGTGCCCTTGCCGCCTGGCGGGTCTCGCAAGGCGGTCGCCCTGCTGATCGCTGGCCATTCGATGCGCGGTTTGGCCGACGACGGAGGGCTGATCTATTTCGAAGATCAGCGGAGCTCGCCATCGCGCGACATGCTGGGGCAGGTGGTGGTGGTGGAAACCGACACCGACGAAGTTCTGGTCAAACGCCTGCTGCGGGGATCGCGCCAAGGGCTTTACGACCTGGAGAGTATCCAGGGGCCGGTCCGTAAGGACTGCAAGTTGCGCTGGGCTGCGCACATCACCGCGATCATTCCGCCGCACCAGGCGCGCAAGATCATCCGAAGCAGCGGCGGCTAGAGGACGAGATGGCGAGGCGCGATCCTAGCGGTGGAGAGCAGCCGGCGGCGCAGTACCTGCGAATGTCGACCGAGCATCAGAAGTACTCCACGACGCACCAGGCCGCGGCGATCGAGGGATACGCCCAGGCGCATGGATACCAGATCATTCGAACCTATTGCGACGAGGGGATCAGCGGGGTTTCGATCAAGAACCGCAAGGGTCTTCAACAGCTGCTCGCAGACATCCTGGGTGGCTCGGCTGATTATGGTGTTGTTCTCGTCTACGACGTGAGCCGATGGGGACGTTTCCAGAATCCGGATCAAAGCGCGCACTATGAATTCCTCTGCACGGAGGCGGGTGTGCATGTCGAATATTGCGCCGAGCTCTTCGAGAATGATGGCAGCCTGTCGTCCACCCTGCTGAAGAACCTCAAACGGGTCATGGCGGCGGAGTATAGCCGCGAGCTTTCCGTGAAGGTCGCCGACGCCCACCTGCGGCTCGCCAAGCTTGGATACTGGCAAGGGGGACCGCCGGGCTACGGCTTCCGACGTCGCG
>NZ_JBBKVV010000023.1:0-19825 GCF_037968635.1 Phenylobacterium sp. | reverse complement strand
CGCGGTTCCGAAGGCCGCCGGCTTCGGCGCAGCGGCGACCGGCGCCGGAGCAGGCTTGGGGGCGGGCGCCGGAGCGACGGCGGCAGGCTTGGCCGGGGCCGGCTTGGCGCCGGTGAGCTTGCCGATCAGGGAGTCGAAGGCGGCCCAGAAGCCGGAGCGCTTGTTGTTCGTTTCCATAAGAATCTCATGGTAGGAGCCGGCCACGCTGACGAATTCGCCCTCGGGCAAGTGTGATGCGACCGATCGTTGGGCGTCGTCGAGGACAAGCTTGTCGTCTTCGGCCGAAACGATGACCACGGGGATCTTGACGCTCCGCAGGTTTGCGGGATTGGCGAGGTAGGCGGTGGCGCGGAACGCGAAATCGAGCCAGCCCCAGGTGGGGCTGCCCAGCGCCAGGTCCCGATTGGCCGCCACCTGCGCCCGGGTGCGTGCGAACCGGACGGGATCGTGGGTGAGGACATTGCCCTCGAAGACTTCGTTGAACGGGTCGGCCGGCTGGTCCTGAACATAGCGGCCGCCACGGCCGATCAGGCTCTGGAAGCCGGCCATCAGCTTGGCCTGGTAAAGCGGCGTGGTTCCTGTCCGCACCCCAAGCATCGGCGCGCAGAGCACGGCGCCGGCAAAGCGGGGGGACTCGCCCTTGGCCAGCGCCAGCAAGGTCAGACAGCCGCCCATGGAATGGCCGACCGCGATCCAGGGCTTGGGCAGCCGCGCCTCGAAGGCCGCCAGGATGGCGTGGTAGTCGTCGACGAAGGTCTGGTAGCCGTAGGCGTGGCCCTTCAGCCGGTCGGGCAGTTCGCGATGGGACAGGCCCTGGCCGCGCCACTCCTGGACCAGCACCGTGAATCCCCGGCCGGTGAGATCCTCGACCACCTCGAAATACTTCTCGATGTGTTCGGTGCGGCCAGTGCTCAGCACCACCGAGCCCCGCGAGGCGCCCTTGGGCTTGAACAGGGCCGCGCGCAGTTTCGCGCCGCCGGAGCTGACGACCCACTCGGCCGCGCCACCCGCAGGGATGGGGGCGCTGGGGATGGAGACCAGGGGTGCGGCCTCAGCCATGCTCGGCCACCATCTTGGAGAAAAGCTGCTGAACCTGGGGCTGCAGAGACATGGCCAGGCCCATGTCGGAGAGTCTCATGCGCCCCTTCATCACCGCGGTCATGGGATCGAGCTCGCGCTTGCCCATGGCCTTCATGTCGTTCTGGCTGACGGTGATGGTCAGGTCTGCGGGCTTGTCGTCATTGCTCACGACCCCGCCGTCGATGTGGATGAAGCCTTCGCCCTTGAGGTCGAACTTCACGGATTTGCCAAGGCCGGAGTCGTCGCCGACCCCCGTCCGCACCCGTTCCGTCAGTTCCTGCAAGCTCGCCAAGGATTCGGCCCTACCCGGTGGATGAGGGGGGCACCTTCGCCTCTCGGGCGATTGATGTAAACGGCGACGCTTTTCACAGAGTTGGCGAGGGGTTTGCGCGGCCCGTATCAGCCCGGCTTGACCGGAGCGGGACAGGCGTCGCCCAAGCGGCGCGCATCGGTGGTGAAGCGGCCCCCCAACGGCAGGCCGGCATAGGTGGTGTCCACTTCGGCAACCATCTTGAACGTGCTGGGCGAATAGGAGCCCGTCGCCTCGATGGCGACCCGGCGGCCCTTCTTGCTGGCGCAGGTTCCCTTCAGGGTGATCTTGCCGTCCTGGAAGACCCGGGTCGGATAGGTGCAACTGTAGTGGCGGTTGCTGGGACCCAGGGTGAACTTGGCCACCTCCGAGGGCGTGATGCAGCGCCGCTCCTTCTTGGTCTGGCTGATCACCGCCTGGACCTTGTTGGTGACTTCCCAATAGCCGGGCTGGATGGTCGGCTCCTCGGCGACGGCCGCGGCCGAAGACGCGACGGCGGCCAAGGTGATCAGTCCTGCAGTGAGGATGCGCAACATGTTCCAGCTCTCGATCCGAATGATGCTGACAGAATAGCGCATCAAGGTGGCTCATTCCTGACCCGGTGTTTCGGGTCCCGTTCATCTTGCACATTGGGGACGCGGCGCGCATAGTTGAGAACGCTTCGCAATAACGAGGAGGCCGTCATGAAGACGCTGGAACTCACCGACCTGGATCAGATCTACCGCCGGCCGGGCAAGCTGGTGATCGACAAGGCCCTGGCTGCTGTCGACAGGCACGGCAAGAGCTTCATCGCCCTGTCGCCGTTCTGCGTGGTGTCCTCGGCCGGCCCCGACGGATCGATCGACGTCTCGCCGCGCGGCGGGGAGCCCGGCTTTGTGCATGTCAGCGAGAACGGGCTGACGCTGTTCCTGCCCGACCGGCCGGGCAACAACCGCCTCGACACGCTCCGCAACCTGCTGGCCGGATCTGGCCGCATCGGCTTGATGTTCATGATCCCCGGCTTCGACGACGTCTATCGGGTGAATGGCAAGGCGAGCGCCAGCGCCGATCCCGACTTGTTGGGGGCGTTCGTGGAGTTCGGGAAGACCCCGCGCCTGGTGCTGTCGATCACCGTGGAGGAGGCCTTCTTCCACTGCCCCAAGGCGATCATGCGCGGCAGACTATGGGACCCCGAGGCCCAGGTGGACCGCTCCGCTCTGCCCAGCCTGGCGGAGGTCATCTTCGACCAGCTGAACATGGGTGAGGTGCCGGTCACCAACGAGGTGATCCTCGCCGACTACAAGACCCAGCTCTGATCGCCGCACGTCAGGGGCGGAAGGTCAGCCTGCCCATAGAGCGTCGATGCCCGATTTCACCGCGCGCGCCATCTGGCGGTTGATGGCGGCGGCGCCTGTGAAAGGTTTGTGCGCCTGAGTGAAGACGGCCACGGCGTAGCGCGCGCCGTCGGGCCAGGTGATCACGCCCACCTCATTGCGCACGCGCCCGAACAGGCCGCCGCTCTTGGCGGCCAACGCCCCGCCGTCCGGCACCGCCGCCTCCAGGCGTCGGGTGACCTGCTGGTCCATCACCTCGCGCAACATGGCGCAGGCCTGCGGCATGGCCGCGGTGTCATTCCAGATGGCGGCCAGCAGCGTGGTCATATCCCTCGCCGTGGTCCGAGAGCCGCGCGCGGGATCAAGCGCAGAGACCGCGGCGATACGGGCGGGGTCCGTGCCGCCGGCCTGGGCGGCGGGGCCCAGCTTGCCCGACTGAGCGGCCAGCAGCTCGGCGTAGTTCCGGAACTCCAGCTCCACCGCCATGCTGTCCAGCATCGTCCTCAGGTCGCTGACGATCCGGGTCTCCCGGCAGCCGCAGCTGACGGCCCGCGCATTGATCGCGTCGAGGCCGACCCGGCCGATCAAGAGGTCGGTGGCGGCATTGTCGCTGAGGGTCAGCATCATCCGGGCGAGGTCGCGCAGGGACAGGCGTACGGGATCCTGAAAGTTCGACAGCCCCACCGGACCGGGCGTCACGACAGCCGGGCGCAGGTCCACCTGCTTGGCCGGATCGATCTCACCTTCCGCCGCACGCGCATAGAACTCCAGGGCCACCAGGACCTTGAAGACCGAGGCTGGGACCACGGGCCGGTCGGGCTCGAACCCTGCCTCCGCGCCGGTGTCCAGGTCGAGGACGTGCAAGGCGCCGTCGCAGCCGGCCGCGGCGAAACCGGCGGCGATCTCGGAGATGTCGGGGGCAGCCATACGAATCAGGTCGGCTTGACGAAGCGCAGGGTCATCCGGTCGCTCTCGCCGATCTCGTCATACTTGGCATGGTTGAAGGTCGGATCGGCTGGCTGGCCCCGCGGCGAGGACCGGCGTACCGGCGGCAGGGTCCAGACCCCGAAGGGATGGTCCTTGGTGTCCTTGGGGTTGGCGTTGATCTCCGAGGTCTTGTCGAGGATGAACCCGGCCTCCTTGGCCAACTGAATGGCGTAGGCCTGCTGTACATAGCCGTCGCCAGCCAGCACGTCCTGCACGATGCCGGCCGAGGCCCGATGCTCCTCGACCCCCAGCACGCCGCCCGGCTTGAGGGCCACGAAGGCGTCATGAAAGGCCTTCTCGGCGATGCCGGCGGCCATCCAGTTGTGCAGGTTGCGAAGGAAGAGAACCAGGTCGGCCGAACCGGCCGGGGCCACCGCGCCGCTGGTGGGGCCAAAGGAGGTGATCTCCACGTCGCCATAGAGCTTGGGCTTGGCGCGCAGCTTGCGGCGATAGGCGGCGACGATCTCGGCGGCGGCCGGTTCGCCGGGGTCATTGGTCTGCAGGTCGGCGGCGAACAGCTTCCCGTCGGTGGCCGCCAGATAAGGGGCCAGGATATCGGTGAACCAGCCCGCCCCGGGCCAGAATTCCACCACCGTTTGCCCCGGCGCCAGGCGGAAGAACTCCAGCGTCTCCACGGGATGGCGCCACAGATCGCGCGCCTTGTCGGTGGGGTCGCGCCAGGCGCCGGCCACCACCTGGTCAAGGGTCATGGGGCCAGCCTTGGCGGTTGGCGGCTTGTCGGCCTTCTTGCCGCAGGCGGCGAGCGCCAGTGTCGAGCCGATCATCGCGCGCCGCGACAGAGAAACCGTTGAGAGCATTACGAAACCGCACCCCTATCGAAACGCCTCACCGCAGTAGACTGCGTTGGAAGGGCGGTCAAAAACCGCGCCCGTCAGCGAGGTTTGACGAAGCGTAGGGTCATGCGGTCGCTCTCACCGATGGCGTCGTACTTGGCGCGGTCAAAGGCGGGATCGGCGGGCTTGCCACCCTGGCTGCTGGTGCGCGACGGCGGCAGGGTCCAAACGCCGAAGGGATGGTCCTTGGTGTCCTTGGGGTTGGCGTTGATCTCGGAGGATGCGGCCAGCTTGAAGCCGGCCTTCTCGGCGGCCGCCACCACGGTCGCCGTGGCGACGTAGCCGTCTCGGGCGTCGGCGTTCTGCGGCCGGGGATCGGCGCGGTGTTCCTCCACCGCCAGCACGCCGCCCGGCTTCAGCACCGTGTAGAAATCGGCCATCGCCTTGTCGAGCATCGGCGGCTGCCAGAGCCAGTTGTGGATGTTGCGGGCGGTGATGACCATGTCGGCCGAGGCCTGCCCCAGCGGCTTGGACTCCGTCCCGAAGTTGACGAGGCCGACCTTCCCGAACTTGGCCTCATCGGCGTACTTGGCCTCAAAGGCGGCCCGGCCCTTGCGGGCGCCGTCGGAGAGCTTCGCATTGTCCAGGTCGGCGGCGCTGGCGATGTAGGTCCCGCCCGTGGCCTTGGCGTAGGGCGCCAGGATCTCGGTCCAGTAGCCGCCGCCGGGCGAGATCTCGATAATGGTCTGCTTGGGCTTCACGCCCCAGAAAGCCAGGGTTTCGGCGGGATGGCGGGCGCCGTCACGGGCGTTGTTGGCCTCGGTGCGGACCGGGCCGGCGACGGCGGCCTGCAGCGCCTTGTCCTCGGCATGGGCGGTGGGCGCCAGGCTGATGAGCGCGACGGCGGAGAGCAGGGCGAGCGAGCGGGCGGACATCCGTGAAACCTCAAGGTGTTTGGAAGGTGCGGCGACCCTAATGGCCAAGCCTTTCCTGGCAAGGGGCCACGCCATGACGTTTGCGTCAGAACAAGCCCTTGAAGCGGCGAAACCGGTTCCTACCTAATCACTCGAAGGCGCTGGATTTCCGGGCCTTCCAGGCGGCGCGAGACTTCGGTGCGTGCTGAACCTGCATCCCTGACCTGCAACCTTGCTTAAGCCAAGAAGGATGTCACCACATGCGTACTGTTGATTTCGCCCCCCTCTATCGCTCCGTCGTGGGCTTCGACCGGCTCGCGGCCCTGCTCGAGACGGCCACCGCGGAGGCCGCCACCGGCTATCCGCCCTACAACATCGAGCGCACCGACGAGAACGCCTACCGCATCGAGATCGCGGTGGCCGGTTTCCGTTCCGATGAACTCAATATCGAGGTGAAGGAAAACCTCCTCACCGTCCAAGGCCGCAAGGCCGCAAACGACGACCAGCGCAGCTTCCTGCACCGCGGCCTCGCCGAGCGTGACTTCGAGCGACGGTTCCAGCTGGCCGACTATGTGGTGGTCACCGAGGCCAAGCTCTCCGACGGTCTGCTGGCCATCTCCCTGGTGCGCGAACTCCCCGAGGCCCTCAAGCCCCGCCGGATCGACATCGCCACGGGCGAGACCGCCCCGCTGATCGAAGGTGAAAAGGCCGCCTAAGCCCCCCCCTTAGGCTGGCCCACTGGAAGGGCGGCGCGGCGACGCGCCGCCCTTTTCCGTGCCCATTGCTGCAGACCGACGCGTCCAGACAGCCAATTGTATTCACCCTGAAACACAAAGGTTTCAGAGGAGAAATGTCATGAACTGAAGATGATCTTTCGCGTTCAGACCGGGATCAGATCGGTGATGACATATTCAAATCACAAGAACAGTCTATGGAGTTCGCAATGAAGACCATTTGCGGCGGGGCGCGCGCCCTCTCTTTGCTGGCCGGAACGGCCGCTTCCGCTGCGCCGCACGCCCATGATGATCGCCAACAGCAACCAAGTGTCGCCGCCCGGGAACCCTCGCTGCTCCTGGTCGCGCTGACCCCTAGAAGGACAGCATGAAGAGCTTTGTCTCCACCGTCGGTCTCGTCGCCCTCATGGCGCTCGCCGCCTGCGCCCCAAAGGCTGAGAAGAGCGTCGCGGCGATCGATCCCAGGACCTCGGCGACAGCCACCCCGGTCCGCCTGGCCGAGCCCCGGACGCTTGACGATATGCTGGCCCATGCCCGGGAGCGGTTCGCCGCAGCCGACCGGAACCAGGACGGCAAGGTGACCACCGAGGAACTCGAACAGGCGCGCGCGGACCGGGACGTGTCCGGGCCTCGCTGGGGCGCCGGCGGACGGTTGATGCGCGCCGACACCGACACCGACGGAAAGATCACCCAGGCCGATGTCGAAGCCCATGCCCGCGACCGCTTCATCCGGCTGGACGCCGACAAGAACGGGATCGTGACCGGCGCGGAGATGCGCGCGGGCCTCCGTCCGCCCGACAATTAAAATGTCCCGTGCCGACCCTCGCCGGCCGCGAACCGGGCCGCGCCCTGCGCCGCTGACCCGGACCTGAGAGTGTCGCGGCCAAGGTCGGCTTCGTTCAACGTGGCCGCGTCCCAGTCCATCGACCATTGGGCGATGGCTGAGGCGCGATCGCTGCGCAGGCAGGCCTGGGGGAAGGCTGAGAGCTGGCCGGCCAACTCCAGGGCGCTCTCCAGCGCCGCACCCTTGGGCACAAGCCGATTGGCCAGGCCGATAGCGTAGGCTTCCGCCGCCTCGACAGGTCGCCCGGTCAGGATCAGGTCCATGGCGCGCGAGTGTCCGATCAGCCGCGGCAGGCGCACGGTCCCGAGATCGATCAGCGGCACGCCGAACCGGCGGCAAAACACCCCGAAGATCGCCCCCTCCGCGGCCACCCGCAGGTCGCACCAGGCCGCCACCTCAATGCCGCCGGCCACCGCGTGGCCCTCGATGGCAGCGATCACCGGCTTGGAGAGTTCCAGGCGCGTGCAGCCCATGGGGCCAAGGTCGCCCTCGCGATGCACGGGATTGCCCCGCCCCTCGCTGACGCCCTTGAGATCGGCGCCGGCGCAGAAGGCCCCGCCCCGCCCCTGCAGGACAGCGACATCCAGGTCCGGGTCGGCGTCAAAGGTCTTGAAGGCGTTATAGAGTTGTTGAGCCGTTGGCGCGTCGACAGCGTTGCGCGCCTCCGGCCGCTCGATGGTGACGATGGCGATCCGGCCGCGGGTTTCCACACTGACAGTCTGCACGGGAGCCTCCTCTCGGGTTGAAAGGTCAGGCTACGCCTCTGACGTGGCGTCAGCGAAGGCTCAGGCCGCCGCGCGGGCGAGCTCGAAGCCGAGGGTCGCGTGCAGCTGCACGTCGCGGACGCTGGCTCCGCCAAGCCTGGCCGCGGTGAGGTCGCAGCCGCGCAGGTCGGCGCCGTCCAGGATCGCCCCGGTCATGTCGGCCCCTTGAGCCAGGGCGTAGCGGACATTGGCCCGTTCGAAGTTGGCGGGGGTCTGGCGGGTCGCATTGAGGGGCAGGGGCGCGAAGATGGCGCCCCGCAGGTCGGCCTTGGTGAGGTTGGCGCCGGTCAGCCGCGCCCCACGGGCGTCGGCGTCCGACATGCGAACGCCGCGCAGGTCGGCTGCCTCCAGATTGGCGCCCTGCAGGTGGACGCCGGTGAGATCGAGCCCGACCATGATCGCGCTCTTGGCGCTCATGGCGCTGAGCCGCAAGCCCCGCAGGCGGCCGGCCAGCGGCCTTAGATCCTCCTGGTCGAAGGTCGCGGGTTTTCCCTCACGACCGCCAGTCTGGCACCAGAGATGGTTGGCCTGGGCGCGAGCGAACAGTTCCTCGGCCCGTTCGACGACTTCGGCGCTGGGGGCGCTCATGGCGCCGGCCATGTTGGCGCCGTAGGTCCGGGCCTGGGCCACATCGACCCCGGTCATGGTCGCGAAGGAAAGGTTCGCGCCCTCGAAATTGGTGTTGGCCACATCGGCGCCGTCCAGCATGGCGCCCGACAGATTGGCGTCCTTCAGGTTTGCCCCGGACATCTTGGCGCCCTTGAGGGAACAGTCACTGAAGTCCGAGGCGAAGACCGAGGCGTCGTTGAGCTGGGAACCGTCCAGGGTGGCGCCGGCGAAGATGGCGTTGTCGAGCTGACCCTCGCGGGTTTCGTGGACCACCGAGGCCAGGCCCTTGGAGGGGTGTGGGATGGCGACATGACCAACGCGGAAATCGGCCTGGGTCAGGTCGGCCTGGGACAGGTTGGCGCCCCGCAGACAGGCGCCGCGCAGGTCGGCGCGAACAAGGCGCGCGCCGCGCAGATCAGCCTTTCGCAGGTCGCAGCCGAACAGAATGGCGCGTTCCAGATTGATCCCGGCCATCTTCGCCCCGTCGAAGATCGAGGCTGAAACATCGGCGTCCGACAGGTTGCGGCCGGCCAGGTCGGCCCCCGACAGATCCACGAACTTCAGGATCGCACGCTTGCCGCCGGGCCGGCCGGCGATGAACTTTTCATGGCTGGAGACCATCAGCTCGATCTCGCCGGGAGAGAGCTTTCTTCGACCGGACAAGGTGATGCTGGACATGCGGTCTGGCTCTTTGGCGAACGACGATCCTTCAGACCTGTCTAGACCCCAGATGCAACCGAACCCTTAAGCGGCCAGCAAGATGATCAAATTGTCTCGCCCAGACCTCGCGCGCCCCACTTCTGGGCGCCGGTGAGGTTTGCCTGCCGCAACTGGGCGTTCGTGAAGTTGGCGCGACTCAGATCGGCGTCCACCAACAGCACATGTCGCAGGTCTGCTCGGGCCAGGTCGGCGTTCTTCAGACTGGCGCCGGTGAGGTTACAGGGCAGGATGCGGTCCCCTCCCAACAGCAGCGGACCCATCTGCGCATCGCGCAGGTCGGCGCTGGCCAGCTTGGCGCCCATGATCCGCGCACCCCGCAGGTCGGCGCGCCGCAGGTTGCAGGCCCGCAGGTCGGCGCCCTCCAGATTGGCGCCCTGAAGCTGCACGCCCTCCATGTCGAGGCCGTAGAACACCGCCCCCTTGGCCGACAACGCGGTCAGGTTGAAGCCGCGCACTGTCTCGAGCGCGCGCAGGTCGGCGTTGTCGAACACACTGGGCGAGCCCTCCGCCCCGCCGGTCTCGCACCAACGCGCGTGGTCGCGGATCATGTTCTTGTAGGGCAGGTCTGCAACCGCCTTGCCCGAGGGCTGGTCGGTGAGCGCGCCGCGCATGTCGGCCTGGCTGACGTTCCAGGAAAAGGTCTTGGCGCCCACCAGGATACAATCGCGCAGGTCCGCGCCCGCGAGGTCGGCGCCGGAGAGGTCGGCGCCGGCCATGTTGGCGCCGGTGAGCGTGCATTGCTTGAGGTTGGCCCTAACCAGCTTGGCGTCCTTGAGCACCGCATCGGTAAAGTCGGCCCGCACGGCCATGACCCCCGACAGCCGCGACCGCTCCAGGTTGGCGCCGGCCAGGATGGCGCCTTGCATTTCGCCCACCCGGTTGTGGTGCTCCATGACCTTCAGGCCATGGACACGGTCCACCGAGGCGATCGCGCCTTCACGCAGATCGCATTCGAACAGGTCGGCGCCGGTGAGGTTGGCGTTGCGCAGGCAGGCGCCGCGCAGATCGGCCCGCCGCATGGAGGCCTCGGTGAGGTTCGCGTTCTGCAGGTCCGCGCCGAACAGGTTGGCATGGTCCAGGCGCGCACCCTGAAGCTGACAATCGGAAAGGATCGCGCCGGTGAAATCGCCGTCGCACAGATTGCGGCCGCGCAGGTCCAACCCCGTCAGATTTCTCCAGGCGAACACCGCCCGGGCGCCGCCGGGCTTGGAGGTCCAGAGCCGGTCGTGCTTGGCGCAGATGAGGTCGACCTCAGCCTGGGTGAGGGGCTGGAGATCCTGGATGGTTGCGGTTTGAAGCGACATGGGAGGCTGGGGGAACCCTGAACTTAACTATCCCCAGAATAGGTTCTCGTAATTAACACGCTGTTTCCGCGACTTAGCGAAAATCAGGGTGAAGAATCATTAAGCCTTGGGCGGCTCATAGTCGGCGTAGAGGCTCTCAGCCTCGGTCTGCAATAGGCCCAGTTCCACCACCATGCCCGCGGCCCGCAACCGGTCAGTCCCCCGCCCCGACGCATAGGTTGAGGCGTCCGTGCAGGCGATGACGACACGCGAAATCCCTGACGCCACAAGCCGTTCCGAGCATGAGGCGGTCCCGGCGGACCTCTGGCCGCAGGGTTCCAGCGTGACATAGGCGACCGCGCCGCGGGCGGCCCTGCCCGCTTGATCGAGAGCCTGTTCCTCCGCGTGCGGACGGCCGCCGATCTGAGTGACACCCTCGCCGACCACCGCACCGTCGGCCACAATGACGCACCCCACCGTCGGGTTAATGGCCGTCTTCCCAAGGTGGGTGCGGGCAAGCGCGATGGCGCGGCGCATGTGGTCTTCATCGGTCATGCCAGGGTTGTGAGGCGCCCACCGCACTCCCCGCAACCCCGCGTGGTTGAGCCCCCATCGCCTCTCGCCCATAGTCGGGTCTGGACGGGAGGGGCTTCGTGACCGACGCACTGGTGATCAAGGGCCTCAACAAGACCTTCCGGACGCCCGCCGTGGACGACCTGAACCTGACCGTGCGTTCGGGTGAACTCTACGCCCTGCTGGGGCCCAACGGGGCGGGCAAGACCACAACTCTGCGCATGGTGGCGGGGCTGTTGAAACCCGACACCGGGTCGATCCGGGTGTTCGGCGTCGATGCGCTCGCCGACCCCATGGCCGCCAAACGGCTCATCGCCTGGGCGCCGGATGAGCCGATGCTCTACGACCGCCTGACGCCCCTGGAATATCTGGAATTCGTGGCCGGGCTCTGGGGCGTCGAGGCCGGGACGGCCCGCGCGCGGTCGGAGGAACTGTTGCGGATGCTGGGCCTTTGGGACGAACGCGGGCGCCGCTGCGAGGGCTTCTCCCGGGGCATGAAGCAGAAGACGGCCCTGGCCGGCGCCCTGATCCACGATCCCAGGCTGCTGATCCTCGATGAGCCGCTCACCGGCCTGGACGCCGGCGCCGCGCGCCAGGTTAAGGACCTGCTGACCGCCCGCACGCGGGCCGGCGCCACGGTGATCCTCACCACCCACATCCTGGAGGTGGCCGAGCGGATGGCCGACCGCATCGGCATCATCCAGCACGGTCGCCTGCTCACCGAGGGGCGCCTGGACGAACTTCGGGCCCGCGCCGGTGACGGCGCCGCCAGCCTGGAGGATCTGTTCCTCGATCTCACAGGGCAAGCCGAGACTGCGCCCGCGTGATCGCCGCGCCGGGATCGACCCTCTGGCTGCTGGCCCACGAGATGCGGCTGGGCTGGCGCACCCTGCTGGCCAAGCGTGGCGAGAACCGCCGCGGCGGTTGGATCGCGCTGGCCAGCGTCGGGCTGGTGACCCTGGTAGGCGGGGTGCCCATCGGCCTGATGCTGCGCCGGGTGGAGGTGAGTGTCAGCCCCACTGGCATCCTGCTGGCCGACGCCATCCTGGCGGTGATGTTCAGCCTGATGCTGTCCCAGACCTTGGCCGCCGCCGCCGATGTCCTCTACGACCGGGGCGACCTTGACCTGCTGTTCTCTTCGCCGATCGACCCGCGCAAGGTGCTGACCGTGCGGTTCGCGACCATCGCCCTGAACCTGTTCCTGGTGTTCTCGGCCTTCCTCGGCCCCTTTCTGATCCCCATCGCCCTGATCGGCCACCCCGCCTGGCTATCGGCCTTCCTGGTGCTGGCGGCGGTGGCTATCGCCGCCACCGCCTGCGGCCTGGTCGTGGCGATGGGCATGTTCGCCGCCATCGGCCCGCGCCGGACCCGCACCATCGCGCAGGTCGCCTCGGCCTTGATTGGAGCGGGATTCTTCCTCGTCACCCAGGCGCGAAACATCTTCGGCGGGTCGGTGGGATCGGTCTGGAACGACCTGTTGGCCGCTGCGACGGACCCGCGCTTCGTGATGCCGCCCGGCGCCGACCTGCCCCTGCGCGCGCTGTTGGGGGATCCCGTCGCGGTGCTGATCCTGCTGGCCGTCGCGCTGGCGATGTTCACAGGCGTCTCCCTGTGGCTTGGCGCGCGCTTCGCCGCCGATTCAGCGGCGGCGGCGGGGGCGGAGGCCAGCGCGGTGAAGGCGCGCACCAAGCCGGTGGCCTTCACGGGCGGCGCCTTCGCGGCCACCGTGCGCAAGGAACTGCGGCTGATGAGCCGCGACGCGGCCCTGATGTCCCAGGTGATGCTGCGGGTGCTGTATCTGCTGCCGCTAGGTTTCCTACTGGTGCGCAACGCCGGGAGCCATTCGCTCCTCGCCCTGCCGGGCGGGGCCGCGGCCCTGACCTTCGTGGCCGGGCAGGTCGCCGCGAGCCTGGCCTGGATCACCGTTTCGGCCGAGGACGCTCCGGACCTGATCGCCTGCGCGCCGACCCCTATCGCAAGCGCGCGCCGGGCCAAGCTGACCGCCGCCTTCATTCCCGTCGCGGTCCTGCTGACGCCGATCCTGGCCGTCCTGGTCGTGCTGGAGCCCGGGGTCGGTCTGGCCGCCGCCGTCGGCTGTACCGCCGCGGCCCTCGCCAACGGCCTGATCAACATCTGGTATCAGCGGCCGGCCAAGCGCTCGGAGTTTCGCCGCCGCCGCGGTTCCAGCTGGTTCTCCACCCTCGCCGAGGTGGTTGTGGGCGGCAGCATCGCCGGGGCCACAGGTCTGGCCGCCGCCGGTCAGCTCTGGGCGGCGATCCCGGCCGCGGTGGCGGGACTACTGCTGCTGATCATGCGCCGCTCCGACGCCCAGATCGCCCAGGCCCTCCGGGTGGCCGTGCGTTAAGCCCCGTAGGTCGGAAGCTTGGTCGCGCGGGCCTCGTCGAGATAGCGAGCCGAGACGGGCTTCAGGGCGGCGTCCAGTTCGATCAGCAGCGGATTTCCGGTGGGCACCTCCACGTCGATGATCGCGTCGGACGACAGGGCGTACAGCAGCTTGACGATGGCGCGCAGGGAATTGCCGTGGGCGGCCACCAGCACCGTTTCGCCGGCGGCCAGCTTCGGCGCGATCTCGGCGGCCCAATATGGCTCGACCCGGTCCAGGGTGGTCTTCAGGCTCTCGGTGTCGGGCAGGGTCGCGCCGGCGTAGCGGCGATCCTTGGCGAAATCGAACTCGCCGCCAGGGGCGAGCGGCGGCGGCGGCACATCGTAGGAACGGCGCCAGACCTTCACCTGGTCATCACCGTGCTTGGCGGCGGTCTCGGTCTTGTTCAGGCCGGTGAGCCCGCCGTAGTGCCGCTCATTCAGCCGCCAGTCCTTGGTCTCGGGCACGAAAACCTGGCCCGCCGAGGTCAGGGCCAGCCAGCAGGTGCGGATGGCGCGGGTCAGGACCGAGGTGAAGGCGCGGTCGATCTGGATCCCGGCGGCCTTGATCAACTCACCGCCCTTGGTCGCCTGGGCCTCACCTTCGGGCGTCAGGTCCACATCCACCCAGCCGGTGAAACGGTCTTCGAGGTTCCAGCGGCTCTGGCCATGGCGCAGCAGGATCAGGGTGGGCACTGGGAAACCTCCGTTGGCTGTCGAGCCCTGCGGGCTAGGGTGCAGCGGAGAAGAGGTCAAGGGTTCGCTGGCCCGGGGCGATTCGAGCCGCTATATCGACCCGACCATGCGTGACCGCCTGTTCTTCCCCGCTATCGCCCTCGCCGCCCTTATGATGGTGGCGCTGGCCCTTGTCTGGCCCCAGGGGCTGGGCGACCGCGCGCCCGGCGTGTTTGGCCGCACCCCGACCCAGCGGACGCCTGCGGTGCAGGCGGCCATGAAGCGGGAGACCGAAGCCTCCAACAAGCGTATCAACCAGGCCCGGCAGGCGGTATCCGACCTGCAGAGCCAAGCCATAGCGCCGACCCAATGAGCGATTTCGACGCCGTGGCCGTGGGCCGGCGGGTGCTGGCCGCCGAGGCCGACGCCCTGACCCAGCAGGCCGACGGGCTCGGCGAGGCCTTCGCCAGGGCCGTCGACATCCTCTACGCCGCCAAGGGCAAGATCGTCTGTTCGGGGATCGGCAAGTCAGGGCACGTGGCGCGCAAGATCGCCGCCACCTTCGCCTCCACCGGCGCGCCGGCCTTCTTCGTTCACGCCAATGAGGCCAGCCACGGCGACCTGGGCATGATCGCCGAGGGCGACGTGGTGCTCTGCCTGTCGAAATCGGGCGAGGTGAAGGAGTTGGCCGATGTCCTTGCCTATTCCCGACGCTTCCACATCCCGCTGATCGCGCTGACCGCCGACCCGCAGAGCGCGCTGGGCAAGGCCGCTGATGTGGTGCTGCAGCTGGCCGACGCCGCCGAGGCTACTGCGGAGGTCAAGGCGCCCACCACGTCCACAACCCTCCAGATCGCGCTGGGCGACGCGCTCGCCGTCGCACTGCTGGAAAGGCGGGGCTTCACCGCGCGTGATTTCAAGACCTTCCACCCCGGCGGCAAGCTGGGCGCCATGCTGCAGACCGTGGGCGACCTGATGCACGGCGCGGCCGAACTGCCGCTCGTCGGCCTCGACACGCCCATGGCCCAGACCCTGCTGGTGATGACGGAGAAGGCGTTCGGCATCGTCGGCGTCACCGGCCCGGACGGCGCCCTGCGCGGGGTGATCACCGATGGCGACCTGCGCCGCCACCTCGACGGGCTGATGGGCCACACCGCCGGCGAGGTCATGACCCCGGGTCCGAAGAAGACCGCGCCCCCCGGCATGCTGGCCGGCGAGGCCCTGGCCCTGATGAGCGACCCCCTGCCGATGGTCACCGTGCTGTTCGTCGTGGAAGGCGCGAAACCGGTCGGAATCTTGCGAGTTCACGACCTGGTGCGCGCCGGCGTCTAGCAATCGTCACGAAACGCAAGTTTACGGCCCACGTTCGCATGGTCTTAAGGTCTCAAGACCTCTAAGACCCCTGCCGAAGACATACGATGGAGTCCTGATGCTTCCCGTTCCGCGCGCCGACCTCGTCCCCAACACCCTCGACTACGAGATCTATCCGCTGGTGAAAGCCACCGGCTTCCGGGAATACGATGCGCGCTGGCTGCTGGGGCCCGACATCAACCTGCTGGGCATCGAGGCCCTGGGCCTGGGGTTGGGGACCTATATCCAGGAGCTGGGTCAGACCAAGATCGTCATCGGCCACGACTTCCGCGCCTACTCCATCAGCGTGAAGCAGGCCCTGACCGTGGGCCTGCTGGCCGCCGGCTGCGAGGTCCTGGACATCGGCCTGGCCCTGTCGCCCATCGCCTACTTCGCCCAATTCGACCAGGACGCCCCCTGCGTGGCCATGGTCACCGCCAGCCACAACGAGAACGGCTGGACCGGCGTGAAGATGGGCGCCCAGCGGCCCCTGACCTTCGGCCCCGTCGAGATGGGCCGCCTGAAGGAGATCGTTCTGGGCGGGCTGAGCCAGATGCGGCCCGGCGGCTCCCTGACCCACGTCACCGGCGTGCCCGAACGCTATGTCGCCGACATCGTCCGCAGGGTGGCCGTGAAGCGTCCGCTGAAGGTGGTCTGCGCCTGCGGCAACGGCACCGCCGGCGCCTTTGCGCCCGACGCCTTGCGTCGCATGGGCGTTGAAGTCATCGAGATGGACTGCGAACTCGACTGGACCTTCCCACGCTACAATCCCAACCCCGAAGACCACGAGATGCTGCAGGAGATGGCCAAGGCGGTGCGCGAGCACGGCGCCGACCTGGCTCTGGGCTTCGACGGCGACGGCGACCGATGCGGCGTGGTGGACGACACCGGCGAGGAGATTTTCGCCGACAAGATCGGCCTGATGCTGGCCCGCGATCTGTCGGTTCTGCACAAGAACGCCACCTTCGTGGTGGACGTGAAGTCCACCGGACTCTACGCCACCGATCCGGTCCTGGCCGCCAACGGCGCGAAGACCGTCTACTGGAAGACCGGCCACTCCTACATCAAGCGCAAGACCGCCGAGCTGGGCGCGCTGGCCGGCTTCGAGAAGAGCGGCCATTTCTTCTTCAATGACCCGCTGGGGCGCGGCTACGACTGCGGCCTGACCGCGGCGGCCGCCATCCTGGCGATGATGGACCGCAATCCAGACAAGAAGCTCTCGCAGTTGAAGGACGCCCTGCCCATCGCCTACACCTCGCTGACCATGTCGCCCCACTGCGGCGACGAGGTGAAGTACGGCGTGGTGGACGATGTGGTGGCCGAGTACGAAGCCCTGGCCAAGGCCGGCGGGACGATCCTGGGACGGAAGATCGTCGAGGTGATCACCGTCAACGGCGTCCGCGTGGCGCTGGAAGACGGATCCTGGGTCCTGGTGCGCGCCTCCTCCAACAAGCCGGAGATCGTCGTCGTGGTGGAGAGCACCCAGTCGGACGCCGACATGCGCGCCCTGTTCCGCGAAGAGGTGAAGCCGCGCCTCGCCAAGCGGTCGGAGGTCGGCGCCTACAACCAGGAAGTCTGATCGCCCGGCGCCACTTTTGCTGCGCCGCAAAAAGATGTACCGGCCTGACGCAAGGCTGCCGAAACCTCGGGGATAGAAGATGCACGTGACGATGATTGGCACCGGCTATGTTGGGCTGGTGAGCGGGGCGTGCTTCGCCGATTTCGGCCATGACGTGATCTGCATCGACAAGGATGCCGGGAAGATCGATCGCCTGAAGGCCGGCGGCATTCCGATCTACGAGCCGGGCCTGGATCTGCTGGTGGCCCAGAACGTCAAGGCCGGCCGCCTGAGCTTCGACACCGAGGCCGCCGAGGCGGTGAAGAAGGCCGACGCGGTGTTCATCGCCGTGGGTACGCCTTCGCGCCGCGGCGACGGCCATGCCGACCTCTCCTATGTCTATGCCGCCGCCGAAGAGATCGCCGGCCTGCTGGATGGCTTTACCGTCATCGTCACCAAGTCCACCGTGCCGGTGGGCACCGGCGACGAGATCGAGCGCATCATCAAGGCCAAGCGCCCCGACGCGCAGTTCGCCGTGGTCTCGAACCCGGAGTTCCTGCGCGAGGGCGCGGCCATCGAGGACTTCAAGCGTCCCGACCGCGTCGTCGTCGGCCTTGAGGACGAGCGCGCCCGACCGGTGATGACCGAACTCTATCGCCCGCTCTATCTGAACGAGACCCCGATCGTCTTCACCAGCCGCCGCACCAGCGAGCTGATCAAGTACGCCGCCAACGCCTTCCTGGCCCTGAAGATCACCTACATCAACGAGATCGCCGACCTCTGCGAGGCCCTGGGCGCCGACGTGCAGCAGGTGGCCAAGGGCATCGGCCTGGACAAGCGGATCGGCGGCAAGTTCCTCAACGCCGGCCCCGGCTATGGCGGCTCCTGCTTCCCCAAGGACACCCTGGCGCTCGTGCGCACCGCCACCGACGCCGGCAGCCCCGTGCGGCTCATCGAGACCACGGTGGAGATCAACGACGCCCGCAAGAAGGCGATGTCCGCCAAGGTGGCCAAGGCGCTCGACGGCGACCTGGCCGGCAAGACGGTCGGGGTCCTGGGCCTGACCTTCAAGCCCAACACCGACGACATGCGCGACGCCCCGGCCCTGGATATCATCCCGGCCCTGCAGGCGCTCGGCGCCCGCATCCAGGCCTTCGACCCCGAGGGGGAAGAGGCCAAGCACATGCTGAAGGATGTGGACTTCAAGGCCGACGCCTATGAGGCGGCCACGGGCGCCGACGTTCTGGTGATCATCACCGAGTGGGATCAGTTCCGGGCGCTCGACCTGGACCGCATCAAGCTCTTGATGAAGACCCCGACCCTCGTCGACCTGCGCAACATCTACAAGCCCGAAGACCTGCGCTCGCGCGGCTTCAAATACGCCTCCATCGGCCGGGCGTAAGGCCTAGGCATACACGAGCGACGCCCGCTGGGCGTTGCTCGGACGACTCGATTCAACCCGCGACGGCGTCTAGGTCAGCAGGTTGAAGAGTTCGGTTCCGATCCAGAGCGCGCCGGCCCAGAAGGCGACGGCGAGAAGCGCGACGAAGGCGAGGCAGGCGATGGAGCTGGTCGCTCGGATCGGTCCTCGCGTCACGCCCGCAATGACGGGGTTACGCTGCATGTGTCCTCCCAGATCTCTTCTTCTTCTTCGTCCGGGCCGGTCGAGCGACCCTAACATTACGAAGCTGACATGAATTCTGGAGGTTGAACACCCCAGGAAACCCTTGGTTCAGGCGCTTCCCGGCCCACGGACCTTCAAATACGCGTGTAGCCACCCGATCTTGTCGTCGATCACCGGATGAACGACGACGCTAGGCGGCGGCTTTTTTCACGGCCCCGACGATTTCCTTGACCACATCACGGACAAGCTTTTCGTCGTCGCCCTCGGCCATGACCCGGATCAGGGGCTCGGTGCCAGACGCGCGGACCAGCAGTCTGCCGCTCCCGGCCAACCGCAACTCTGCGGCCGCCAGCACCTTCTTGACCTGGTCATCCTCCAGCGGCTTGCCGCCGGCGAAGCGCACGTTCTCCAGCCGCTGGGGCACCGGCTCGAACTGGTGAGCCAGGTCACTCATCGGCTTGTCGGTCTGCTTCAGCACCGCCAACACCTGCAGGGCCGCCAGCAGGCCGTCGCCCGTGGTGGAGAAGTCCGACAGGATCATGTGGCCCGACTGTTCACCGCCAAGGTTGAAGCCGCCCTCGCGCATCCGCACCATCACCGCACGATCGCCCACGGCCGTGCGCTCCAGCTTCAGGTCGCGGGCGGCCAGGAAGCGCTCCAGGCCCAGGTTGGACATCACCGTGGCCACCACGCCGCCGCCGTTCAGACGTTCGCGCTTGGCCCAGTTGTCGGCGATCAGGGCCATGATCTGGTCGCCATCGACCACGTGACCCTTCTCGTCGCAGATCAGCAGGCGGTCGGCGTCGCCGTCGAGCGCGATGCCGATATCGGCGCGATACTCCCTCACCGCCCGGACCATGGCCTCGGGATGGGTGGAGCCGCATTCCTCGTTGATATTGGCGCCGTTGGGATCGACCCCGATCTTGATGACCTCGGCGCCCAGTTCATAAAGCACCAGCGGCGCCACCTTGTAGGCCGCCCCATTGGCGCAATCGATCACCACCCGAAGGCCCGCCAGGCTCATGCGGCGCGGGAAGGTGGCCTTGGCGATCTCCACATAGCGCGCCTGGCTGTCGTCCACGCGGGAGACGCGGCCCAGGGCGGCCGGCGCGGCCAGGCCGTCGGCCAGGCCCTGGTCCATCAGGGCCTCGATCTCCAGCTCCCGCTCGTCCGACAGCTTGTAGCCGTCGGGGCCGAACAGCTTGATGCCGTTGTCGATGAAGGCGTTGTGCGAGGCCGAGATCATCACGCCGAGGTCGGCGCGCAGGGATCGCGTCATCATCGCCACGCCGGGCGTCGGCATCGGCCCCA
>NZ_JBBKVV010000022.1:0-40771 GCF_037968635.1 Phenylobacterium sp. | reverse complement strand
CGCCCGCCCTGCCGCCCGTGGCGGCGCGCAGCCCGCGGAGGCTGCGGCCGCACAGGAACAGGTCGAGGGCCAGGAAGATCTGGAGATCCCCTCCTTCCTGCGCCGCCTCGCCAACTAGGCGAGATGTTGGACTGAAATTCGCGCAAGGCCGGGTGTCACGCCCGGCCTTGTTGCATTTCCGGGTGAGGGTTCTCCTGTGAGGCGAGGGGTCCTAAGCCTTGATTCCGCTAACAAATCCTGACGTTCCAAATCGAAACATTTGGAAACAGGACGTGTCTTGCGGCGCCGCAGCATAATCGTAAAAAGGCATCTGAGGCGGATCGTGGCCACTCCCGGCCTGCGCTCCGACTCAAGAGGGCTCTCGTCTTGGCCGCATCCGCGTTTCAACACACCCTGCGGGGCCCGGCGATCTTCGCCGGCGTCGGCGTGCACACCGGCGCCCACACCCGCGTCTCGGTCCGACCCGCGCCGGCCAACACCGGCATCGTCTTCGTCCGCACCGATGTGACCGATCGCGACAACCGTGTGCCTGTCAGCGCCGAGGCGGTCTGCAAGACCCAGTTGGGCACGGTGATCACCAATGCCGCCGACGTCACCGTCGCCACCATCGAGCACCTGATGGCGGCCCTGGTCATGCTGGACATCGACAACGCGGTCGTGGAGCTCGATGGTCCTGAGATGCCGATCATGGACGGTTCCTCGCAGCCCTTCGTCGAAATTCTCGACCGGGCCGGGCGCCGAGGGCAGGACGCCCCGCGCCGCTATATCGAGATCCTGGAGACCGTCGAGGTCGTGGACGGCGATAAGCGCGCCGCCCTGAGCCCGGCCGACGAATTTGAAGTGGCCTTCGAGATCGCCTTTGATTCCAAGGCTATCGGCCGTCAGCGGGTGGACCTGCTGATGCACGAGCGCGCCTTCCGCAGTGAACTGGCGAACTGCCGCACCTTTGGCTTCCTGCATGAGGTCGAGGCTCTTCGCGCCATGGGTCTGGCCCGTGGTGGCTCCATGGAAAACGCGGTGGTCATCGAGGGCGACCGGATCCTCAACCCGGAAGGCCTGCGTCGTCCCGACGAATTCGTGCGCCACAAGGCCCTGGACGCCATCGGTGACCTGTTCGTGCTGGGCGCGCCGATCCTTGGCCGTTTCGAGGGCGTGCTGGCCGGTCACGGCATCAACAACGCCGTGGTTCGCGCCCTGGTCGCCCAGCCCAACGCCTGGCGTTATCGCAGCCTTGTGGATAACCTGGCTCAGGCCGTCTGAACCTTTTCAGGCCCGCCTCTCTTTCGACAATCTAACGCTTTAGCTCGACCTTCGGCGGGCGGTTCCCTGCGTCCTCGCCTCCCTTCCGTTTGCGCCCCGCCGAGCGTGGTGTAGAAGCGAGGACTCGCAGCGCGGGGGCGCGCATTTTGTCTGTTTGAGGTGACGGTGTCCTTGCTTCGCAATTCCTGGAGTCGCCCGGCGCTCGTCGCCTGCATCGTCGCCATCGCCTTGGCCGGCTGCGCCGGCAAACCCAAGCGGCCCAAGCTGGCCTATGAGGAGCGGCCGGTTGAGCTGCTCTACGCCACCGGCGCCGACCGGCTGGACCGTGGTCTCTGGAACCAGGCCGTCGACTACTTCCAGGAGGTGGAGCGTCAGCACCCCTATTCGGAATGGTCACGCCGAGCGATCCTGATGACGGCCTACGCCCACTACCAGGCCAACAACTATTCCGAGGCGATCGGCGACGCCGATCGCTTCATCTCGCTGTATCCCGGCAACCCGGCGGCGACCTATGCTCACTACCTGAAGTCCATCTGCTATTTCGAGCAGATCGTTGATGTGGGGCGCGACCAGGCCGCCACCGGCCAGGCGCTTGCGAACCTGCGCGAGGTGGTCCAGCGCTATCCCAAGAGTGAGTACGCCGCCGATGCGCGTCTGAAGATCGACATGGTCAACGACCAGTTGGCCGGCAAGGAAATGACTATTGGTCGCTGGTATCTGCACCAAGGCGACACCATCGCCGCCCTGGGTCGTTTCCGGACGGTGATCGACCGCTATCAGACCACCAGCCACGCGCCGGAAGCCCTCTACCGTCTGGTGGAGAGCTACTTGACCCTGGGTCTGGTGGAGGAAGCCAAGCGCAATGGCGCGGTCCTGGGCTTCAACTATCCAGGGGACCGCTGGTACGCCGACGCCTACGCGCTGCTGGCCGACAAGGGCCTGCGCCCCTCGGTGGAGCCTGCCGGCAAAAAGGGGGGGATGCTGCGGCATCTGCCGTTCCGCAAGGACAAGACCGCGACCATCAAGCCGCCGTCGACGACGATTGAAGAACCTAAGGCGAACTGATCCCTTCCAGCGCGTCTGATTCCAGGCGATCTTCCCCGCCATGTTGATCGGGCTTTGGATCCGCGACGTCGTGCTTATCGAGGCCTTGGACCTGTCCATCGGCCCGGGCCTGACGGCGCTTACCGGTGAGACCGGCGCAGGCAAGTCGATCATCCTCGACGCCTTGGGCCTGGCGACCGGCGCGCGCGCCGACGCCGGCCTTGTGCGGCAGGGCGCGAGCCAGGCCATGGCTTCGGCCGTCTTCGCGCCGCCGCTGGACCATCCCGTCTGGGAGGTGCTGGAGGAGAAGGGCTTGGCCTATGCCCGCGACGAGGATCTGGTCCTGCGCCGCACCCTCTCCGTCGACGGCCGCAGCCGCGCCTTCGTCAATGACCAGGCCACCAGCGTCGGGGTCTTGAAGGAATTGGGCCAACATCTGCTGGAAGTTCACGGCCAGCACGAGACCGTCGGACTGCTGGACGCCCGCACCCACCGGCCGCTGCTGGACGCCTATGGTTCGCTACGCCCGCTGACCAGGGCCGTGAGCGACCACTGGACGGCTTGGCGTGACGCCCGCGCCAAGGCTGACGAGCTGCGCCAGGCTGTGGACCGCGCCGCCGCCGACGCGGAGGAACTGACTCTGCGGCTCTCCGAACTGGACCGCCTCGCCCCCCAGGAGGGGGAGGAGACGGCGCTGGCGGAGGAGCGCGCCATCCTGGGCGCCGCCGAGAAGGCCATCACCGACATCAACGACGCGCGCGGAGCCTTCGAGGGGCTGACCGGCAAGCTGGCCGCCGCGGTCAGGGCCGTGGAGCATGCGCGGGCTCGCGCGGTCCAGGCCGGCGCCGCCGAGGATGGGCCCGCCGTCAGCCGGCTGACGGTCGCCAGCGCCGCCATCGACCGGGTGTTCGGTGAGGCGCAGGAGGCTGAGGCCGCCGTGGACGCCGCCGCCGAGGCCTTCGATTTCCGGCCCGACCGCCTGGAGAAGGCCGAAGAGCGGCTGTTCGAACTACGCGGCATGGCCAGGAAGCTGCAGGTCTCGGTCGAGGAACTGCCGTCCCTGCGGGTGCGCTTCGCCGAGCGTCTGCGGGCCATGGAGTCCGGCGAGGACGACCTGAAGGCCGCCGACGCCGCGGTGGCGCAAGCCCGCGCTGCCTATATGGCCGCCGCCGAGAAGCTGTCGGCCTCCCGCCGCGCCGCAGGCGACCGCTTGGCCGCCGCCGTCATGGTCGAGCTGCCGCCGCTGAAACTGGACAAGGCCCGCTTCCGGGTCGCCGTCGAGACCCTGGCCGAGGACCGAGCGGGCCCTACGGGGATCGACCGTGTCGCCTTCGAGATCGCCACCAACCCCGGGGCGCCCTTCGGCGACCTTGGAGCCATCGCCTCGGGTGGAGAACTGGCGCGCTTCGCGCTCGCTCTGAAGGCCGCGTTGGCCGGCCGCGCCGAGGGCGTTCAGCCCTTGATGATCTTTGACGAGGTAGACCAGGGGGTGGGCGGCGCCGTGGCCGACGCCGTGGGCCTGCGCCTGCGCCGGTTGGCCTCTGACGCCCAGGTGCTGGTGGTGACGCACTCACCCCAGGTCGCCGCCCGCGCCGACGCCCACTGGCGGATCGCCAAGGCCGGGGACGGGGAGCGCCTGCGCACTGCCGTGGAGACCCTGTCGCCCGCCGACCGCGAGGAAGAAATCGCCCGCATGCTGGCCGGCGCCCATATCACCGACGCGGCCCGCGCCGCCGCCCGGGCTCTGATGCATGCCTGAAGCTGCCAGACCTGTCGCTGATCTGACCGAGGCCGATGCCGCCGAGGAACTGACCAAGCTCGCCGACGAACTGTCCGGCCATGACCTCGCCTATCACCAGCAGGACGCGCCCACGATCTCGGACGCCGACTATGACGCGCTCAAGCGCCGCAACCTGGAGATCGAGGCTCGCTTTCCGGAACTGATCCGCGAGAACTCGCCGTCGCGGCGGGTGGGGGCGGCGCGGGCTGAGCAGTTCTCGCCGGTGGAGCACGGCGTGCCGATGCTCAGCCTCGACAACGCCTTCTCCGACGCGGAGGCCGTGGAGTTCGACGCCCGGGTGCGGCGCTTCCTGCGGGCCGACGCCGCGCCCATCGCCTATACCGCCGAGCCCAAGATCGACGGCCTGTCGGCCTCGCTACGATACGAGAAAGGCGTCCTGGTCCAGGGCGCGACCCGGGGCGACGGCCGGGTGGGTGAGGACGTCACCCAGAACCTCAAGACGGTCTCCGATATTCCCCACCGGCTGGCTGGTTCCGGCTGGCCGGAGGTCATCGAGGTGCGCGGCGAAGTCTACCTCGGCCGTGACGGGTTCGCCGCGCTGAACGCCAACGCCGAAGCGGCGGGCCAGAAGACCTATGCGAACCCGCGCAACGCCGCGGCGGGATCGCTGCGGCAGATCGATCCGAAGATCACCGCCACGCGGCCCCTGCGGTTCTTCGCCTATGCCTGGGGCCTGATCAGCGACCCCTTCGCCCAGAGCCAGTGGGAGGCGCTCTCCAAGCTGAAGGCTTGGGGTTTCCAGACCACGCCGCAGTCGCAGCGGGTGGTGGGGCCACAGGGCCTGCTGGCCGCCTATCGCGACATGGAGGTCGCCCGCCCCAAGCTCGTCTTCGACATCGACGGGGTGGTCTACAAGGTCGACCGGCTGGACTGGCAGTCCCGGCTGGGCTTCATCACCCGGACGCCGCGCTGGGCCATCGCGCGCAAGTTTCCTGCTGAACGCGCACGCACCATTCTGGAGGCCATTGACCTGCAGGTGGGGCGCACCGGCGCCGTGACGCCAGTGGCCAGGCTGCATCCGGTGACTGTGGGCGGCGTGGTGGTGGTCAACGCCACCCTGCACAACGCCGACGAAATCGCCCGCAAGGACCTGCGGGTGGGTGACACGGTGATCATCCAGCGGGCCGGCGACGTGATCCCGCAGGTGGTGGAGGCGGTTCTCTCCGAGCGCCCCGAGGGCGCCGTCTCGTTCGAGTACCCGACCCACTGCCCCTGTCCGCTGCGCACGCCCCTGGCGCGGGAGACCACCGCCTCGGGCGCCGAGACCGTGGTGCGCCGCTGCACCGGCGAGTTCGCCTGTCCCTTCCAGCGCATCGAGCACCTGCGCCACTTCGTCGGCCGCCGCGCTTTTGACATCGAGGGCCTGGGGGAGAAACAGCTCACCGCCTTCTACGAGCGCGGCTGGATGCGCGAGCCTGCCGACATTTTCCGGTTGGCTCGCGACGAGGGACGCCTGGCCGAGCTCCGCGGTAGCGACGGCTATGGCGAGACCAGCATCACCAACCTGGTTGCCGGGATCGACGAGCGACGGAAGATTCCCCTGGACCGCTTCATCTTCGGTCTCGGCATCCGCCACATCGGCGAGACCACCTCGCTGGCCCTGGCCCGTCACTATGAGACCGTCGAGGCCTTCATCCAGGCGGGGCAGGCGGCCGCCGAGCAGCGACCTGGCGCAGACTACCTGGCGCTCTCCACGCTGGACGGCATCGGCCCGACGGCTCTGGAGGCGATCATCGCCTGGGGCCGAACGAGGCCGGACGTTCTGATCCCGGCCCAGGCCTCGATGGACGAGCGGCTGCGGCTCTCGATTCCCAAGATCAACAGCCGCGCACGGCAGGCGCTGGTGGAGCTGTTTGGCGACTGGGCCACCTTCGACGCCGCCGTCACCAAGGCTGCGAGCCAGGGCCCAGGCGACGACTTCCTGGAACTGGCTACGGTCGACGCCGTGGGCGTGGTGGCCGCCCGGATGATCGCCGAGTTCTTTGGCGAGCCGCACAATCGCGACATGGTGGCCAACCTCGCCGCCGAACTGCGCGAGGTTCAGGCCGTCGCCCGGCCCAAGACCGACACCGCCGTGGCCGGCAAGACCATTGTCTTCACAGGGGCGCTCGAAAAGATGACCCGTGACGAGGCCAAGGCCCAGGCTGAGGGGATGGGCGCCAAGGTGTCGGGTTCGGTCTCCAAGAAGACCGACCTGGTGGTGGCCGGACCCGGCGCGGGTTCCAAACTGAAGACCGCCTCGGAGCTGGGTATTGAGGTCATCACCGAAGACGAATGGCTCGCCCTGGTGGCCGGCTGATGTCCGAGGCGCCCCCGACCATCGAAGAGGAGCTGAGGATCGGCCTACAGCGGTTGCGCGAGCACATGCTGAACATAGCCGAACTGACCTTTGATCGGGTGGTGGTCAAGGCGCCCGAAAACCCCGTGGCGCTGCGCCTGGCCGGCGTGACCAAACATAAGTTGGGTGACAGCGCCACGGCTCTGCAACACCTTCGTGCCGCCACCGTCCTGGCGCCGGATGTCCAAATCGGCTGGTGGGACCTATCAATCGTGCTGCGCGACAGGGGGGAGGGCGAGGCGGCCGTTCAGGCTCATGCCCGGGCGGTGAGCCTGTTGGGCATCGACCCTGAGGCGGTGCCTCTGCCGCCGCTGGTCCAGCTCTCCCTCTCATCCGACCGCTTGGTCCACGGCTTCACCATGGTGGACTACCCCTATACGGCCACCGTTCGCTATG
This sequence comes from Phenylobacterium sp., assembly GCF_037968635.1. Classification (GTDB taxonomy): domain Bacteria; phylum Pseudomonadota; class Alphaproteobacteria; order Caulobacterales; family Caulobacteraceae; genus Phenylobacterium. Next base: position 33,932 of record NZ_JBBKVV010000022.1, on the reverse strand, counting down.
GCTCGGGCCGGCCGGCCCACCCTGAACTCGCGCTCCAGATCGGGGCGGGCAGGGATCGCTATGCGGCCTTCCTCACCGAGTTGGGAGAAATCCAGGGCGACTTCGCGCAGATCCCATTGGGCGGAAACTACGACGACTCCACGCCCTTCTGGCTGAACAGCTGGTTCCCGGCTCTGGACGCCATGGCGCTGACCCAGATGCTGCGGCGCTACAACCCGCAGCGGTTTGTGGAGATCGGATCGGGGCTGTCGACCAAGTTCGCGCGCCGCGCCGTGCAGACCTACGGCCTGCGCACCAAGCTGGCTTCCATCGATCCCGAGCCGCGCAGCGAGGTCGACAAGCTGTGTGACCGGGTGATCCGCCAACCGCTGGAGCGGGTCGATATCGCCATGTTCGCCGGCCTTGAGGCCGGCGACATCCTGTTCCTGGATTCATCGCACCGCAGCTTCCAGGGCTCGGACGTCACAGTCTTCTTCCTAGAGATTCTGCCGCGGCTGAAGTCCGGGGTTATTGTCCACATCCACGACATCTACCTGCCTGACGACTATCTCAGCGGCCACCTGTGGCGGCTGTGGAACGAGCAGTACCTGCTGGCCACGGCTCTGCTGTTCGGGGGCGCGAATTTCGAGATCCTGTTCCCCTGCTGGTACATCGGCCGCGATCCGGCGCTCTCACTCCAGGCGAAGGAGCTTCTCCGGAAGGGCCCGCTGAGCGGGGTCGATCTCTACGGCGCATCGTTCTGGATGGCGAAGACCTAGAGAGCCGGCCGGCGCCTTTGCCAGTGGCGCAGGAGCGCCTTACCTAGACATCCAAACTTCGAGCTCGCCGGGCTGGATGATGCTCACCTGTTTGGGCGTTAGCGGTCTAGCGGCGATGCCGCTTGCCGTGACGGCGTCGGCAAGCGCCTGCGCGGCCTGCCTGTCCTGTTCGTTGCGATAGCGTACCTCGTTCAGTCCCGCTGATTTCACGGTGCGTTCGCCGCTTCCTCCTTCGACGGTCCATCCAGAGGTCGTCAGGGCCCGATTGAGCCCCACCACATTCTCCCGCGCGATAGATCCGGCGAACTGGATGTAGACGCGCCGACGCAGCGCTGGGTCAATAGTTTCCAACTGATAGGTCGGCGGTTCCCCCGCAGGCTTGGGCCTTACGCTGGGAGCTGGTGGTGGCGCTACGACGACTTGAGAACCTTCTGCGGGCGCGGCCGCCTTTTGCGCGAGCGTCTCCGCCTGCACGATGGCCGCTCCGAGCTGCCGTCCGACCTCAGGCATGTCCTGGCGTGAGTAGGCCTGGCGAGCCTGTTCGAGCGTCCTGGCCACCTCGTTTGCGGTGCGCTCAAAGCGTTTCGCCCGTGCTTCAGCGTCGTTACGCTGATTGTGCACGATGATTAGGAAGGCCGCGAGGCAAGCCAGCACGCCTGCGAAGCCTATGGAGAGAAGCAGCACCCGGCGCCTCGAGGTGCGCTCCATCTCGGCGAACAAGGTCACCGCAGATGCGGCGTTGATGCTGCCGTCGGTCATCGATCCGCCTCCGGCGCACTCGCCGTGGCGCCGTGCAACTGCTCCAACAGCCTAAACGCTCGATTCAGGTACTGCGTCACCTGCACGCCAGCGATGGTAAACAAGCCCCCAGAACCGAAGAGCAGAGCAAATTGCTCCGGGCTGGTGTTTCCAGCCTTCACGAGGAGCCACGAGGCATAGGTCAGCAGCAGGAGGGAGATGGTCGCCCCCAACAGGTAGATAATCCGCTCCAGCAGAAACATTCGCATCAGGCGCTCTACGCCGTTCAGTGCGCGCTCGACGACCATAGCGTCATCAGACATGCGGTCCCTCACAATCTGCAGGCGAGTTATCTAGTCTCGCATCTGAGTGGAGAGTCAATATTGAGGTGGTTTGGGTCGCCGCAGAGCGCGAGACCCTGACGTCCACGAGTCGTTTACAACGGCGCTCCGAACACCTTCGGCACGAGCGCGCGATATTCGGGAGATGACCTAGAGTGGCGCGCAGGCCTCTTCCATCCAGGCTCGTACATCTACCGGAACGCGCGGCCCGACCACCGTCAGGACGCGGCCGTGGTAGGCGTCCATCTGAGCGCGCTCGTCGGGGGTAAGCAGGGAAACCTCGATCAGGCGGCGGTCGATGGGGGCCAGGGTCAGGGTTTCGAAGCCCAGCATCGGGCGCTCGCCGCCGGCGATGGGCGCAGCCTCCGTCACATACTGCAGGTTCTCGATCCGGATGCCGTAGGCGCCTGCCTTGTAGTAGCCGGGCTCGTTGGAGAGGATCATGCCGGGCTGCAGGGACACGAAACTGGGCAGCTTGGATATGCGCTGCGGGCCTTCGTGGACGCCGAGATAGGAGCCGACTCCGTGGCCGGTGCCGTGGTCGAAATCGAGACCCTTGGCCCAGAGCGGGGCGCGGGCCAGGACGTCCAGGGCCGAGCCGGTGGTGCCGGCCGGGAAGCGGATGGCGGCCAGCGCCAGGTGGCCCTTCAGCACCAGGGTGAAGCGCTCGCGCATTTCCGCGGTCGGCTCGCCAATGGCCACGGTCCGGGTGACGTCGGTGGTCCCGTCGAGGTACTGGGCGCCGGAGTCCACCAGCAGCAGGGATCCTGAGATGGTCTGCTTGTTCAGCCGTGTTGTGGGCCGGTAGTGAACGATGGCGCCGTTGGAGGCCGCGCCGGCGATGGTGTCGAAGGAGAGGTCCTTCATGGCGCCGGACTGGTCGCGGAAGCCCTCGAGCTTGGTGACCACCTCGATCTCGTCGGGCAGGCTGGTTTGAGCTTCGGTGGCCAGCCAGTGGAGGAAGCGGGCCAGGGCCACGCCATCGCGTGCGTGGGCCTCGGTGGTCCCGGCGATCTCGATCCTGTTCTTGGTGGCGCGGGGCAGGGCGCAGGGGTCTTCGCCGCGGACAACCTTGGCGCCGGCCTGGGCCAGGGCCTCGAAGTACCAGGAGGAGGAAAGGCCTGGGTCCACCAGGACGCGCTTGCCCTTCAGATCGGCCAGGGCGCGCGGCAGGTCGTCGGGGGTTTCCAGGGTGACTTGGTTGCCGAGCCAGGCGGGCAGATCGGCGGTGACCTTGGCCGGGTCAAGGAACAGCCGGGCCGTGCCGTCCTTGTTGAGGATCGCCTGGGAGAGCGGCAGGGGTGTGCGGATGACGTCGCCGCCGCGCACATTGAACAGCCATGCGATGGAGGAGGGGGCGGTCAGCACCGTGGCGTCGGCGTCGCGGGCGGCGAGCGCCCTACCGATGCGCAACCGCTTGTCTGCGGAGTCCTCGCCGGAATGTTCCAGGGGCTGGGCGACCACGGGCGCGGTGGGCTGGGCGGGACGCTGCGCGCCCCACGCCTGGTCCAGAGGATTGGCGACCACCGGCTTGAGTTGCGCTCCGGCGCGGGCGACGGCGGCCTTGAGGCGGTCCAGAGCGTCGGGGCTGTGCAGGCGGGGGTCATAGCCGACGACCTGGCCCGCGCCTGTAGCGGTTTCCAGATAGGCGGGAACGCCGCCCTCCACGAGATCGCGGATCTCGAAGGTGGCTTCGTCCACCTGGTCGCGAACTTGGAGCGTGTAGCGGCCATCGACGAAGACCGCGGCGCGGTCCTTCAGGATCACCGCGGCGCCGGCCGAGCCCGTAAAGCCGGTGGCCCAGGCCAGCCGGTCATTGGCATCGGGCAGATACTCGTTCTGGTGCTCGTCCTCGTGTGGCACGAGGAAGCCGTCCAGGCCCTGGGCGGTCATGGCCGCGCGGATCAGGGGGACGTGGCGGGGGCCAAAGGAACGGTCGGTGGTTTCTTCGAAGGTCTGGCGCATGGGTGGCATGTAAGCCGTTCGGGCGGGGCTCGCAAAGGGCTCAGGCTTGCAGTTTGCGGCGAAGCTCGGCTAGAAATCACCCATGGTTCGCAGCCTGGCCCTCGCTTGCTCCAATTCCAACGGTCCCACCGGGGTCGTTCGAACGCGCATGCCTTGAGCTAGAGCGACCTCGAACCAGACCCCGCCTACATCGGCCGGGGTCTGAAAGACCAAGAGAACCCGTCCGATCCTTTTCAAATCGGAGCGTTCCAAATGACCACCACCCCACCCTGGCTTCCCATCGAGACCGAGCGATTGCTGCTGCGCGATTTCCGCGAGGCGGATTTCGACGCCATCCACGCCTACGCCACTGATCCGGAGGTGGTGCGCTACATGACCTGGGGTCCCAACACCCTGGAGGTCACCCGCGAGGTCCTGGACCGCAACATGGGCCGACAGCAGACCTGGCCGCGGGAGCAACTTGACCTGGCGGTGGAGGTGAAGGCGACGGGCGAGATGATCGGGGTCGTCTCTCTGCATGACGCGGCCACCGAGAACAGTTCCTTCGGCTACTGCTACAGCCGCGAGGCCTGGGGGCGGGGCTATGGGACCGAGGCCGCCCGGGCCTTGGCCGAGGTCGCCTTCACCGAACTTGGCCACCACCGCATCTGGGCCACCTGCGACGCCCGCAACCACGGCTCCTACTTGATCATGGAGAAGATCGGGATGCGGCGTGAGGGCCATCTGTTGAAGGACACCAGGGCCCATGACGGCTGGCGCGACAGCTATCTCTACGCGCTGCTGGCCGACGAGTGGCTCAGCGATAATTACATCCGGGTATAATTGACGGAGGCGGGCTGCCGGGATACAAGGCCCGCCTCAAGTCGAGGATCAGACCGTGGACAAGCAAAGCCGCCGCGACATCGCCAGGGCCTACAAGGAAAGGAAGGTTCCGACCGGGATCTTCAGCCTGCGTTGCGAACCAACCGGGGAGACCTGGATCGGTCTGAGCCGCAACCTGGATGGCGCAGCCAATTCGGTCCTGCTCGGCCTGCGCATGGGCTCGCATCGAAACAAGACCATGCAGGCGGCCTGGACCGCGCACGGCGGCGACAGCTTCACCTACACGGTGGTCGAGAGCTTGGAGGAGGACTTGAGTCCGATCGGCAAGGAAGACTGGCTGAAGACGCGTCTGCGACACTGGATCGCGGCGCTGGAAGCCCGGTCCATCGTGGCGTAAAGCTTGACCAGAGGGTTTGGTTAAGCGGGTCACGGCATGCTCCCTCGCTCAAGCGTTCGGAGATCGCCCATGACCTGTTGTTCCAAGCACGCCAACTGGCCCCAGCTTTCCCGTCGCGGAGTGATGGGCGCCATGGCGCTGGGGGGCGGGGTGCTTCTCAGCAGCAGCCTGAAGCCGGGCGTGTCGCATGCCGCAGGCCACTGTGAGGCGCTGCTGCTGACCTGCATGGACTACCGCCTGAACAGCGAGGTCGACGCCTACATGACCGCCCGCGGTCTGAAGCACAAATACGATCACATGATCCTGGCGGGGGCCTCGCTCGGGGCTCTGAACGACAAGTATCCAGTGTGGAACGAGGTGTTCTGGAGCCATCTGGACCTGGCGGTGCAACTGCATCAAGTCCATCGCCTGATCGTCATCGATCACCGCGACTGCGGCGCCTACAAGCTGGTGCTTGGGGACGCGGCGGTGAAGGACGGCGAGACCGAGTTCAAGAGTCACGTGAAACAACTCTACGCCCTGCGTTCCCAGGTCACGACGAAACACCCCCATATGGAGGTGGAGCTAGGTCTCATGGGACTGGACGGGGCGGTCACCCAGGTGGTCTGACCGCCCCCGATCCCTCTACTGTTGCGGCGCGTTCGTGGCGTCCTGGGCGGCGTCGGTCGCGGCCGACGCCGAGTTCTGAGCCGCCTCGGCGGTGCGGTCGGCGGCGTTACGGGCGCTGTCGGCGGCGGCCTGGGTCGCTCCCGCCATGCTGGAAGCGGCGTTGGCCGAGGCTTCGCTGGCGGCCTGGGCCGCGGTCTGAGCCTGGGCGGTGGCGGTCTCCATCATCGCCTGGCTGCGCCCCGCGTCGCTGGCGGCCTGCAGGTCGGTGGAGGTGGTGTTGTTGTTGAACATGAAGACCAGGCCGACGATGGCGACCACGGCCACCAGGGCGGCGATCCACCAGCCGGCGTTGCTCGAACCGCCGGAGGCCGGGGCGGCGTTGTATTCCGTGCGGACGGTCGCCGGCTGTTCGACGACGGTCTTTTCCACATAGGGGTCGTTGGGATTGCTCATGGGGTGCGTCCTCAAAATCGGCGGTGAAGACCACCGTCGAGAGGCTGAACGCTGATCGTTGGGCGCGGTTCCTAGTTCCTGCGGATCACCAGGGTGGCCCAGGCGTCCCGGTGGATGCGGCGAACCAATGTGAATCCCTTGGAGCGATAGGCTGCCAGGACCCGGCGCTCCTGGGTGCGCAGCAGGCCCGACAGGATGGCGACGCCGCCCGGCTTGAGGGCCAGCTTGATGTCGTGGGAGAGGGCCACCAGGGGCGGGGCCAGGATGTTGGCGAACACCAGATCGTAGGGCGCCTTTTCCCGGACCGAGGCGTGGCCCAGGCCCGAGGCGTGGAGGAAACGCACCTTGGCCTTGTTGAGCACCGCGTTCTCGCCGGCGATGCGGACCGAGGGCGCGTCGATGTCGGTGCCGACGGCGATGGGGGTGCCGGTGCGGGCCGCGGCGATCGCCAGGACGCCGGTGCCGGCGCCGACGTCCAGGACGCGCTGATAGCGGTGGGCTTTGAGCAGGTCGTGATAGGCCTGCAGGCAGCCGACGGTGGTGCCGTGGTGGCCGGTGCCGAAGGCGGCGCCCGCCTCGATGCGAAGGTTGACGGCGTTGACCGGGGCGCGGCCCTTGTCATGGGCGCCGTAGACGAAGAAGCGGCCGGCCCGGACCGGGGGCAGGCCCGAGAGCGCCATGGCCAGCCAGTCGGCGTCCGCCAGCTTCTCCACCAGCACCTTGAGCTTGGGATAGCCGGCTAAGGCGCTCGCGAAGTCACGGGCCTCGTCGTCGGAGGTGGGAAAGGCGTCGATGCGCCAGACGTCGCGATCCTCGTCCTCCTCCAGGATGGAGTAGGTGACGCCCTCCAGCATAGGATCAGCGTCGATGGCCTCGGCGGCGGCTTCGGCCACGGCGCGGGGCCCCCGGGCGATGATCTGAACGGCGTCTGTCGTCATGCGCATCCGTCTAGAGGCGCGGACGCGGAAAGGCGAGGGTTTAGGCGGGCGGGGGCGCTTCGTCCGGCGACGTTTCCGGCGCGGCCGGAGTCATTGTCGCGGTCAGGCCCGCGAGGATGTCGCCGCCCATGGACGGATAGGAGAGGGGCGGGACGGGCTCAGACTCGTACTTCGCCGGGGCGAGGCGAACCGGCGGCTGTTGGTACGCAACGCGAGCGGGTTCGGGCTCAGGCTCGAGGTCTGCCTCGGCCATCTCGACCGGATGGGCGGGCTGGGTCCAGTCGGTCCCGATCACGTAGTCGGGGACCTGGCCGGAATAGCTGGTCCAACTTGCCGTCTGCCGCAGGCCAGGGCCGAGCCGCTCACCCGCGTGGCCGGCGAGCAATTGGGGGCCGTCCAGATCGGTCATTTCGCGAATTTCAGGCTTCGAGGCCGCGCCAATGCTCAGGCCCGCCACGGTGGCGATGGCCATTCCGAAAAAGACATGTCGTAGATCGCGCATCTCGACTCCCTCGCTGTCGACTATAGCGCGCCAACGCGCATCTGGTTCAGCCGAGATGACCCTGTGCCAAATCGATACGGCGCCCGCCCGCCCCTTGGCCGCTCGAAGGCGGCACTCGCGCGACAGGGTATGTCGGGCTCCGGAAGTTTCATCCTACGGGGAATGTTCCAGTGGCGCGGCTGGCTCGGCTCTTGCGCTGGACTGCGGTGGACCTGCGTCCTTCACGCCGGTTCATCCGAAGGAGATGGCCATGACCCTTGAGGTCCTCGAGACAGAAACCCGCGACCCATTCTTCGATCATTGGGCGCCGATGCTGGTCGTCCACGCCGCCAACGTCGTGGCCCTGGCGCTTCTGGTGCTGTTCTGGCCGGTCTTCGCCCTGTTGGACCGACTGCCGGCCGCCAAGCCCAAGGCCGTCTAGGCGGCTTCCCGCGCCCTCTCCGTCGCCCGTTCGATCAGGTCGACGATGCGGGGAATAAGCTGGGTGGGCAGATCGTGGCCCATACCCGGGATGGTGTGCAACTCCGCGCCCGGGATGACGGCGGCGGTGTCGTGGCCGCCCTGGACCGGCACCAGCGGATCGGCCTCGCCGTGGATCACCACGGTGGGCGCGACGATGGTGGCCAGGGCCTCACGGCGGTCGCCGCTGGCGACAATGGCGGCCATCTGGCGGGCGCGGCCCACGGGATAGTAGGCGCGCAGGGCGTCCTGCTTGATGCGCTCGATCAGGATCTCGTCCGGCGTCGGATAGCCAGGGCTGCCGATCACCTTCTGGCTCTCCAGTCCGCTCCAGATGTGCTTGTCCAGGTTCTCGGCGGGATCGACGGCGGGCTTGGTGAGCGCCGCCATGGCCTCGGGATTGGCGGGGGGCAGGGCGGGATTGCCGGTGGTGGACATCACCGAGGTCAGCGACAGCACCTTTTCGCGGTGATTGGCGGCCACCATCTGAGCGATCATGCCGCCCATTGAGGCCCCGACGATGTGAGCCCGCTCGACGCCCAAGGCCGCCAGCAACCCGGCGCTGTCATCGGCCATGTCGTTCAGCAGATAGGGGACGTCCGGCTTCTGGCCGCTCATCAGGGCGGTGTAGACGGCTGTCATGTCCGGCTCGCCGTGTTCTTCCAGCCGGTGAGAGAGGCCGACATCGCGGTTGTCGTGGACGATAACCCGGTAGCCGCGGTTGGTGAGCTCGCGGATGAACTGCGGCGACCAGCGGGTCATCTGGGCCCCGAAGCCCATGATCAACAGAACAACCTCCCCCTTTTCCGGCCCGTAGACCGCGTATTCGAGGGGGATGCCGTTGGCGGTGATCTGGGGCATGGCGCCCTCCCGAGGCTCTGAGTGATTGGCGTTCACTCTGCTTGCGAAGGGCGCGGTCCGCAAGGCCGGGGAAGGATGCAACTCTTTGCCGCACGAGCCGGCAAAGAGTTTAGCTTTCCTGACGACTCAAAGGAGAGTCAAAGAGCGTTGACCGGCCTCCTCAGGTTGAGGATTCCGTCTCGTCGTCGCCCCGGCCCCGGTGAAGAGCGACCTGGAGAAGACACCATGCGATCGCCCGCCGACATGGACATCGTCCAGATCGACATCAGCACCAAGTGCCACCTGAAGTGCTCCAACTGCACCCGGCTGATCCCGCACCAGACCCAGCGCGCCGACATGGAGCTGGAGACCTTCGAGCGCGCCGTGCAGAGCATGGAAGGCTGGAACGCCCCCAACAAGCTGATCGGCATCATCGCGGGCGAACCGACGCTGCACGCCAATTTCGAGCAGATCTCGCTGCGCTTCGCCGAGCTGTGGGGCGGGGACAACACCAACAACGGCAAGTTCCCGATCAAGGACTTCAACGATTTCGCCAACCAGCGCCTGTTCGACCGTTCGAACGGTCGCGGGCTGTGGACCAGTCTCGGCGCGGGGTTCTACCGCAATTACGAGACCATCATGTCGGTCTACAGCCACTTCAACACCAACACCCACGAGTCGGCCGGCCAGCACCAGGCGCTGTTGATCACGCGGGCCGACTACATCGCGGCCACCGGGATTTCCGAGCTGCAGTGGGAAGAGAACCGCGACAACTGCTGGGTCCAGAAGCTCTGGTCGGCGACCATCAACGACAAGGGCGCCTATTTCTGCGAGGTCGCCGGGGCCATCGATCGGCTCTACTTCAACGGCAAGCACGCATGGCCCGTCGAGCACGGCTGGTGGCAGCGCCAGCCTGGGGACTTCGGCGACCAGATCGAGCTCTGCAACTACTGCGCGCTCGCCCAACCCGGCCCGTCGCAACTCGATATCCTTGAGCGCGACATCATCAGTCCGCAGCACCGCGACATCCTGCGCAAGCTGGGCAGCCCGGCGATCAAGAAGCACAACTACGAGATCTTCGACCGTGAGCTGCACAAGCAGAAGCGCGAGGTCGAAAGCCGCGACAATTATGTGGGCGAGGGCGGCGCCGGGCGCCGGGTCGGCATCGGTCACAACTCCACCAAGCCCAAGAAACTGTCCTGCGTCCTGGTCTCGGTGGGCTACGGCGACATGCTGGCCCAGACCCTGCCGCGCAACATCGACCAGTTCGACGACATGATCGTGGTCACCACCTCCACCGACCTGCGCACCCAGGAAGTGGCCGCCGAGCACGGCGCGACGGTGGTGATCTCCGACCGCTGCTTCGACGACGACCACGCCTTCAACAAGGGCCGCATGCTCAATGACGGGCTGGCGGTGATCAAGGAGCCGGACTGGATCGTGTTCACCGATGCCGACATCGCAGTGAACCACCAGCTGCGCGACGTGGTGTTCGGCCACTCCTGGAACCCGGGCTGTCTGTATTTCACCGCACGGCGCGACAACGCCCCGGTGGAAGGCCAATTCGACAAGGTGAACCTGGAGCCCAACGGCTACTTCCAGATGTTCAACGCCAAGGCCAAGGCGATCCGCGCCACCTGGCCCAAGATCGTCAGCGAGGACTTCTGCTCGGCCGGCAGCGTCGACACCTGGTTCTTCCAGCAGTGGGACACCGCCAACCTGATCGGCATCACCGACATCGAGGTGGACCACATCGCCTCGACGTCGCTTGGCCTCAACTGGAACGGCGTCGATCCGCAGCCGGGCAAGTGGCGCCAGCTGGGAATCCTGACCACCAACGGCTTCTCGTCGTTCCTGGGCCTGGAGACCATGCCGGAGGTGATCAAGCTGACCGACACCAAGTTCGGCCAGACCATCGTCATCGAAACCAAGGACCTGGAGAGCTACGCCCGGATCATCCCGAGCGGCCTGGAATTCCTCGGCAAGGACCTGGGCAAGAGCCACGTCCACGTGGCCTTCAAGGACGGCGGCGAGCCCCCGGAGATCTCGACCCTGCCGCCGACGGTGGTGCAGCAGGTGGCTGTGGCGGAGGCGGTGCCGGCCTAATTCAGCTGCTCATGGACAAGGGGCAAGTTGATTTCCCTATTCAGCACGCTTGAAAGGGGATGCGAGTACGGTCAAATTCTCTGCAACACTGCGCGAGTTAAATAGCATTCTAAGCTGGCCACTTGATCAAACAAACGCGCCCCTCATGGACTTCATAGGTCTATGCGTGCGGGTGGTGGGAACCGTCGTTACGATCGTCGGCTTTGTGATAGCAGTTCAGCAACTCCGAAAGACTCGATCCGCTGCCGAGGCAGGAAACAAAGCGATTTCTGAACTAAAGGCTAAGCTGACTACATACAGCGCAGTTTCGGAAATAGCCCGTGCGATGGCCGCACTTAAAGAAACAGACCGCCATCTGAAACACGGAGGTTGGGCTGATGCCGTGGATAGTTATACCGAAGTGCGCCAGGCGATGAATCGCTTGGCTGAGCTCCCGTCGTCAATAGACGAACCAAAGAGAGAGCAACTTCGAGACGCCATCGAGCAAGTGGCAGAGTTATGTAAAAAATTGGATGTTGCTACCCTTAGCCAAAAGAAGCCGGGTGGTATAGCTGGCGCCATACACCTAAACCGTCAACATGGTGATTTCTTGGCAAGAATTAGTATTCATATTGAACAGGGTGCGTCATGACTGACGAGCTGGACCAGAGATATATAAGAATGGTTGAGGCCCTTCACCGAAAAACGGTGAAGAAGGAGCTGAAGTGGGGCCATTATTCGAGCAAAGAGGATGCTTATTTTGTTCCGTTCGGGAGCAATTTTGTCGTTATTGGCATCAACTACGGCGCTGAGGGTGATGAGGACGTCATTATTACCATTAGAAATTCCGATCAGATCGTGGTGGATAGATTTACAGATGTAGGGTTGTCCGATTACACGCCAACCATAGAAGGTTTTCAGTACTACTTTTCGCTGATGAAAGATTTGCATCGAATGGCTGCGCGGCAATCGAGCGGAGCAGATGGCATAATCGATGATATCCTGAATGATTTAGGCGCATAGTATTCGACTTGTAACGTCGTTATTCGCAGGCCCATCACCCCTTCTCCACGAAGCTGTCGATCACCTTCTTCTCGCCGGCCTTGTCGAAGGCGACGGTGAGCTTGTTGCCGTCGACGCTCTTGACCTGGCCGTAGCCGAACTTCTGGTGGAAGACGCGGTCGCCGCGCTTGAAGTCGCTGGCCGCCGAGCTTTCGGCCACCAGGCGGCCTTCGCCCTCGATCACCTGTTGCCGGCCCGGATGGCTGCCCTGATAACCGCGGGCCTGTGCGCGCTGCCAGCCGGGGGATGAGTAGCCGGAGCCGAAGGCGGGCGTGGAATCCCAAGTGCTGCCGTGCTGCTGCTGCATGCCGGGGCCGCCGCCGTAATAACCGGTCTCTGAGGACGCCTCGACATTGGCCAGGGGGAGTTCATCGACGAAGCGGCTGGGGAGCTGGCTGGTCCAGCGGCCATAGACCATGCGGTTGGCGACGAAGGAGATGCGCGCCTCCTCCCTGGCCCTCGTGATGCCGACGTAGCCCAGGCGGCGTTCCTCCTCGAGGCCCTTCTCGCCACTCTCGTCCATGCTGCGCTGAGATGGGAAGACGCCTTCCTCCCAGCCGGGCAGGAAGACCAGGGGGAATTCCAGGCCCTTGGCGGCGTGCAGGGTCATGATCTGCACCGCGTCCGCCTGGGGCCCGCGGTCCATGTCCATCACCAGGGAGACGTGTTCGAGATAGGCCTGGAGGGTGTCGAAGTTGCCCATCGACTGGACAAGCTCCTTCAGGTTCTCCAGCCGGGTCTGGGCGGTCGGCGTCTTGTCCAGGCGGAGCGCATCGGTATAGCCGCTCTCCTCCAGCACCTGCTCGGTCAGCCGGGCGTGGTGCAGGGTCTCGGCCTGGCCCCGCCAGCGGTCGAGGTCGCGGATGAAGTTGGAGAGCGCGGTGCGGGTGCGGGCGGCCAGCTCGTCGGTCAGGACCACCTCGCGGGCCGCCGTCATCACCGGCACACCGTTCAGCCGGGCGATCTGCAGCAGCTTCTGGACCGTGGTGTCGCCGATCCCGCGCTTGGGGGTGTTGACGATGCGCTCGAAGGCCAGGTCGTCGTCCGGCGACTGGATCAGCCGCAGATAGGCGTGGGCGTCGCGGATCTCGGCGCGCTCGAAGAACCGGGGGCCGCCCACCACCGTGTAGGGGATGGAGAGCAGGACGAAGCGCTCCTCGAAGGCGCGCATCTGGAAGGAGGCGCGGACCAGGATGGCCATGTCGCGGTACTTGCGCGGGTCCTTGTCCGTGGAGCCCTTCTTGGCGCGCTCGATCTCGTCGGCGATCAGCCGGCTCTCGGCCTCGCCGTCCCAGACGCCCCGGACGATGACCTTTTCGCCGCCGTTCTGCTGCGTCCACAGGGTCTTGCCCAGGCGGCCCTTGTTGGCGCTGATCAGACCGGAGGCGGCCGCCAGGATATGGCTGGTGGAGCGGTAGTTGCGCTCAAGCCGGACCACCGTCGCGCCTGGGAAGTCGCGCTCGAAGCGCAGGATGTTGTCCACCTCGGCCCCGCGCCAGCCATAGATCGACTGGTCGTCGTCCCCCACGCAGCAGACGTTCTGGCTGGCCTGGCCCAGCAGCCGCAGCCACAGGTACTGGGCGACGTTGGTGTCCTGGTACTCGTCCACCAGGATGTAGCGGAACCGGCGGTGGAACTCGGCCAGCACCTCGGGCTGCGTCATGAAGATGGTCAGGTTGTGCAGCAGCAGGTCGCCGAAGTCGCAGGCGTTCAGCACCCGCATCCGCTCCTGGTAGAGGCGGTAGAGGGCCTGTCCCTTGCCGTTCGCGAACTCCTTGCCCTCGGTGGCGGGCAGGCGGTCGGGCGTCCAACCGCGGTTCTTCCAGTGGTCGATCAGGCCGGCGAGGGTCTTGGGCGTCCAGCGCTTGGCGTCGACGTTCTCGGCCTCCAGCACCTGCTTGATCAGGCGTTCCTGGTCGTCGGTGTCGAGGATGGTGAAGTTCGACTTCAGCCCCACCAGCTCGGCGTGGCGGCGCAGCACCTGGGCGGCCACCGAGTGGAAGGTGCCCAGCCAGCGCAGGCCCTCGGCCTGGGGGCCGATGATGGCGGTGATCCGCTCGCGCATCTCGCGGGCCGCCTTGTTGGTGAAGGTCACCACCAGCAGTTCCCACGGCTTGGCCCGGCCCGTGGCCAGGATGTGGGCCAGCCGCGTGGTCAGGACGCGGGTCTTGCCGGTGCCGGCGCCTGCCAGCACCAGGACCGGGCCCTCGGTGGCCTCGACGGCCGCCCGCTGCTCGGGGTTCAGCCCCTCCAGATAGTCAGGCCCGCGCACCCGCGCGAGATCGCTGATCCGCGGGGCGGGGAGGGGGGTGTCTTCAAACGAGTCATAGGACGACATTGGAACATATGTAGCACATCGGTCCGCCGACTTAAGGGGCGAGGCGCCGCAATTGCGCCCAGCGGAACCGCGCCGAACCGGGTTCGTTGTCTTCCCGACTTCAATCCTGGGAGGCCGATATGGCTGAGAATTCTGGAAATGGCTCGACACCCGTCCTGGCCTTCATCGTCGGAGGCCTGTTGGTGGTCGTCGCGGTGATCGCCTTCATGATGTATTCGGGCGGCGGCCTGGGTCAGTCCAAGAGCCTGGACGTCAACATCAAGGCGCCGGACATCTCGGCGCCGGCTAAGCCGGCCGGCTAGTCGTGGCGCAGAGTTCAAACGGCAGCGGCCCTTGGCTGGCCTTCCTGGTGGGCGGCCTCATCGTGGCCGTCGCCGTGATCGGCTATTTTGTCTATGCGGGGCGGCAGGCCGCGCCGGACCTTGGCAGCAGCGTGGACATCAATCTCAGTGTCCCCAAGCCGCCGCCGATGCCGGAGGGGCCTAAGCTGCCTGACGCGCCGATCCCGGTTCCGAAATAAGTTGGCGTGTCACCGGTTTCCGCCAGGCGGAGACCGGGGGCCGCGACACATTGGGGCGCTTCAGCCCTTCGCGAAGATGAGCGCCGCCACGCGGCAGGCCGAGGCCAGCGGGCTTTCGCCCCGCGTCTCGTCCAGGCGGGCGATCAGGCCGGCCAGGCTCAAGCCTTGGCTCTGGGCCATCTCCTCCAGCACCGCCCAAAACTCCGGCTCCAGAGCCATCGAGGTGGCGTGTCCGGCGAGCAGGATCGAGCGTTTACGCAATCTCGGCATTTGTCCCCATAGTCTCAGGTGACGCGGCGGCGACGCAACAGTCTTGGCCTAATGCGCGGCGATGAAAAAGGGGACTTGTCAAAAAATGACGCTGGCGTCATCTTCAATCCGAACATGGTTCGAAAGGTCCCGCCCATGACCACCGCCGTCGTCGATGTGCGCTACTCCACCCAGCCGATGCCCAAGCCCGCCCTGCAGTGGCGTGCGGCGTTCCGGGCGCTGAAGCGCCTGTTGAACGACAAGGAGGCCACCGACCAGGTGTTTGAGATCATGCGGGCGTTGAACGGCACCTCCACCCGCGACTGTTATCTCAAGCTGCTCACCACCCCGCAGGGCGGGCGGATCGCCTATGAGCGGCCCGAGCTGGAAGAAAAGCTGATGGACGACGCCTGGCTGGACGCCTTCGCGCCGGGCACTGTCGGCGCGGCCTATCGCGACTTCATCCGCACCGAGCAGCTTTCGGCCGAAGGTCTCGCGGAGATCAGCCGCGAGGGCGCGCAGGGCGGCGTCGACCTGCAACACCCCTATGCCTGGATGGGCCGCCGCACCCGCGACGTGCACGACATCTGGCACATCCTGTCGGGCTATCACCGCGACGGCCTGGGTGAGGCCTGCCTGGTGGCCTTCTCCTACGCCCAGACCGGCGGCCTGGGCTGGGCCCTGATCGGGGTTGGCGCGGCGATCCGCACCCGCAAGGGCGATCAGCCCTACGCCAAGGCGATCTGGCAGGGCTATAAGCGCGGCAAGGCCGCCGCTTTCCTGCTGGGCGAGGACTATGAACGCCTGCTCAATGAGTCGCTGGAAGCCGCCCGCGAGCGCCTGAACATCACGCCCGCCACCCGCTATATCGCCATCCCGGCTGAAGCCCGCGACTGGAGCCCCGAGCAGATGCCGATGGCCGCCTAGGACCTTGCGACAGGGGCCGCTTCGGGCGCATCCTTTTCGAAACCAAGGGATGGACGCCATGGAAGAGCCCAAGCGCGGACTTGGCGAAGCGATACGGGCGCTCGGTCGCCTGCGCGCCACCGGCGACACCAAGCATGTCTTCGAGATCACCCGCGCGCTGGGCTCGAACAAGCCGCCGTCCGGGTACGCCCGGCTGCTGACCACGCCCCAGGGCGGGCGTCTGGCCTATGAGCGGGTGGAGCTGTGCCAGCGGTTCGGCGACGACGCCTGGTTGGCCAGCTTCGCGCCGGGCACGGTGGGGGCGGCCTATCGTGACTTCATCACCCGCAACAACATCTCCGCCGCGGGCCTGGCCGAGGCCAGCGAGCGCGCCGCCGTGGGCCAGCCGCAGTATAAGCATCCTCACGCCTGGTACGGCCGCCGCAGCCGCGACATCCACGATGTCTGGCATGTGCTGACCGGCTACGGGACCGACGGGCTGGGGGAGGGGTGCGTCGTGGCCTTCTCCTATGCCCAGACCGGCAGCCTGGGTCTGGCCTTCATCGCCCTGCACGTGGCGCGGATCGGCAAGAAGACCCGCCCTGACCTGCCGTTCTTCGCCGCTGTCTGGCGCGCCTACCTGGCGGGTCGCCGCGCGTCGTGGCTGCCAGGTGAGGACTATGAGCGGCTGTTCGCCGAACCGTTGGAGGCCGCACGCCAGCGCCTGGGCATCAGCCCGCCCGACACCTATCGGCAGATCCTGCGGGCCTTCGCGCCGCAGATGGCGGCGGCGGCCTAGTCTTCGCGCTTCGCGCCGTCCAGCAGTCGCACGACCTTCGCGGCGTCGGCCTTTTCCACCGCCTTCTCGCCCTTGGTGCGGCCGAACTTGGCGCGGTTGGCGACGGCTTGCGACTTGGCGTCCAGCTTGGCGCGGGCCTTCCTGGCCTTGTTGAAATTGACGATGTCATTCATCGCGCCGCCGACTCCCGAGGCTGGATGACCACGGTCGATTCCAGGTGCAGCGGACGCTCGATGGGAACGGCGTAGGGCGCGCGGCCTGGGAAGACGCAGTTCTGCATGGAGAGCTCGCGGCGCAGGATCCAGCGGGTGATCGGTTGGTCTTGGGCCTTGCAGGCCAGGCCCACGGCCCAGGCCGGATAGGCGGCGCCGACGGGCCAGGCAAAGCCCATGGCGGGGCCGGCGGCCACGGCCTCGACGGCGGGCTTTACCGCCTCGCCGCGCGACGCGAAGCTCAGCCGATCAGGCTGAACCAGCCGCATGGAGAAACCGCCATAACCCTTGGCGTCACCGCTGCCGCCCAGGCTCAGGCCCGGCACGCGGGCGGTGATCGTGGTGTCGAACTCGATGCGCTGGCCGGTGGTGGTGGCGGGCCGCAGGGTCACCTTGGTCACCTCCCGGGCCACATAGACCAGCTCGGGCTTGGAATTGACGATCCAGTCGACCTCGAGAGTGAGCACGCCGGAGCCGTCCGGCTGGCCCTGGAACTTCGTGCCCCGCACGAAGAAGGTCAGGCCCTTCATGAACCAGCCGTCGGCCACCACCTCGTCGCCGAGGCGGACCTGATGCCAGCTCCAGAACAGCCCGCGCTGGTGCAGGTGGTCGGCGGGGCGGTCCTCGGTCAGCACCGCGCCATCCGGGGCGTAGAGCGGATGGACATAGTTGAGGCGACCGGGGTCGGCCGGGTCGTTGGTCTGCGTCCGATAGACCAGCACCGTGCGTCCGTTATCGGTGAGGGTGACGCTGTCGGGCGCAAGCTTGGCGTCGATGGCCGCCTGGGCGGTTCCGGCGGCGCCGACGAGGAGCAGGGCCGAAAAGGCTGCGGCGAGCTTGATCATGGACGCAGCCTAGCTTTCCCCGCGTCGTCGCGCACCTTTCCAGACATGAAACTTTGGAAAGCCGAAACCGATGAAACTTGACCATGACCTCAGGGGTTTGAGCCTCACCCCATCCACGAGGAGACGGACATGATCCAGACGTCAGGCATTCGCGAACACATGGAAGTTGTCGGCTCCGACGGCGGCCACGTCGGCAAGGTCGATCACATCCTTGGCACGGATATCGAACTATCCAAGATGGACTTCGGCTCGGGCCTGAAGCACCACCTGATCCCGCTGACCTGGGTCGAGCAGATCGCAGACGACAAGGTCCGGCTCAGCCTGACCAAGGACGCCGCCAAGGCGGCCTGGCGCGAGAAGCACTAACGGCTTTCGAGGTCTTCCTTCCGGAAGGCCGCGAACAGCGGCGCGGCCAGCCCCTCGATGCGGGGCTCGCCGTCGCCCCGCCACAGGGTGCAGACCACGGCGGTCAGAACCGCCCCGGCGTCCGCCAGATGGACGGCCGCGTCGCGCACCGCGCCGCCTGTGGAAATCACGTCCTCGATCATCACAACCCGCCGGCCTTTGACCTCCGAGCCCTCGACGGCGAGGCAGGTTCCATAGGTCTTGGCTTGCTTGCGGACGAAGGCGGCGGGGATACCGCTCAGCAGCGACATAGCCGTGGCAATAGGGACGCCGCCTAGCTCCACGCCGGCCAGCAACTCGGTGTCGGCCGGCAACAGCGGGATCATCGCCTCGGCGACCCGGCGCAGTAGGGAGGGGTCGGCTTCGAAGCGGTACTTGTCGAAATACTCAGTGGCCACCGTGCCCGACCGCAGGACGAAGGATCCCTGCAGCCGGGCGACGGCGTCGATGTCGGTCGCGAGCGCGCGCTTGGCGTCCGCGTCCATGCCTATTTCAGCGAGGCGCAGAAGCGCTGAATCCGCCCGCAGGCGTCCTCCAGCACGTCGTTGCCGGTGGCGTAGCTGATGCGGAAGTAGGGCGAGAGGCCGAAGGCCGCGCCGAACACCACCGAGACGCCCTCCTGCTCCAGCAGTTCGACCGCGAAGTCGGCGTCGCTGGTGATCACCTTGCCGCTAGCCGCCGTCTTGCCGATCAGCTTCTCCACCGACGGATAGACGTAGAAGGCGCCCTCCGGGGTGGGGCAGAGCAGGCCGGTGGCCTGGTTCAGCATGGAGACCACCAGGTCGCGGCGCTGTTCGAACAGCTTGGCGTTGGGCTTGATGAAGTCCTGCGGGCCGTTCAGCGCCTCGACCGCCGCCCATTGCGAGATGGAGGAGGGGTTGGAGGTGGTCTGGCTCATGACCTTGGCCATGGACTTGATCAGGGCCTCGGGGCCGGCGGCGTAGCCGATCCGCCAGCCGGTCATGGCGTAGGCCTTGGAGACCCCGTTCATGGTGAGCGTGCGGTCATAGAGCGCCGGCTCCACCTGGGCGATGGTCCAGAACTGGAAGTCGCCGAACACCAGGTGCTCGTACATGTCGTCGGTCAGGATCCAAACGTGCGGATGGCGCAGCAGGACGTCGGCGATCGCCCGCAGCTCAGCCTTTGTGTAGGCCGCACCCGACGGGTTGGACGGTGAGTTCAGGAAGACCCACTTGGTCTTCGGCGTGATCGCCGCCTCCAGGTCGGCGGGCTGCAGCTTGAAGCCGGTGGCGTCGGAGGTGGCCACGGCTTTGGGCGTGCCGCCGGCCAGCAGGACGATGTCCCAGTAGCTGACCCAGTACGGCGTCGGGATGACCACCTCGTCCCCGGGGTTCAGGGTCGAGATCATGGCGTTCCAGATCACCGGCTTGCCGCCTGGCGAGACGTTTACCTGGGAGGTCTTGTAGGTCAGGCCGTTCTCGCGCTGGAACTTGGCGACGATGGCTTCCTTCAGCTCAACGATGCCGTCCACGGCGGTGTACTTGGTCTTGCCGTCGCGGATCGCCTTGATGGCGGCTTCCTTGATGTTTTCCGGTGTGTCGAAGTCGGGCTCGCCCGCGGCCAAGGAAATCACATTCCGGCCCTGGGCTTTGAGTTCGCGGGCTTTCGCGTCCGCCGCCAGGGTGGCGGAGGGACTAACGCGGGACAGCGCGGCGGATTCAAGCGACATGGCGGGGAAACTCCCGGTCGGAGGGTTTAAGAGGAACGGGGCGGGGTGTAGCCGAAGGGGGCGCCCAGGCAAAGCCGCGAACCGCCTGGAACAGCCATTCCTTGAGCCCGTTTGCCCAAAGGTCACAGGAGCCGCCATGAAACCCGCCCTGATCGCCCTCCTATCGGTGCTGTCCCTCGCCGCCTGCCAGCGCAAGGCCGAGGGGCCGCCGCCGCCGCCGCCGATCGGAGGGCCGCCCCCCGCGCCGCCGGCGCCGGCTCCGACTCAGGCCTCCTTCATCGGCCGCTGGGCCGCCACCGCCGATCTCTGCGCCAAGGGCGCCTGGATGTTCGAGGCCGACAGGCTCTCCACCGCCGGGGAGGTTGGTTGCGTTTTCAAGACCGTGACCAGCGTCGGCTCCGGCTATCGCATCGAAGCTCTTTGCACGGCCCAGGCGCCGCCGGAGCCCCAGACCTTCACCCTGACCATGCTGCCGGCCAACCCGCCGGCGATGACGGTGATGGGCGGCCCGTGGCGAGCGCCCATAACTCTGCACCTCTGCGCGGGCTGAACCCGTCTTGACCCACAAGCGGCGATAGGCGAGGGCAAGCCATGCGCCGCCTCTTCCGCTTCCTGACCGAGATGGACGCCCAGGCGTGGCGGACCGTCGCGGTGTCCTTCGTGCTGTTCGGCGGGGTGGGGATCGTCTTTCTGTTTGGGGCCCAGGTGCTGGGCTTCAATGGCGAGGCCACGGTCGAGCAGTGGCTGGGCGCCGCCAGCGGGCCCTGGGCCCTGCCCACGGCGGTGGCCGCCTTCGCGCTCCTGGCCTTTATCGGCGTGCCGCAGTTCATGCTGATCGCCGCCGCGGTGGTGGCCTTCGGGCCCTGGACCGGCTTCGCCTACAGCTGGATCGGCACCATGGTGTCGTCGCTGGTGGGCTTCTATCTGGGCCGGTTCGCGGGGGCCAGGGCGCTGGCGACCCTGTCGGGCGAGAGCATGCAGCGGTTCATGGGGCTGGTGGGACGCAACGGCTTCCTGGCCAGCCTGATCGTGCGGCTGGTGCCCTCGGCGCCCTTCATCGTTGTCAACATGGCCGCCGGCGTGACGCCGATGCGCGTGATCCAGTTCGCCGGGGGCACCGCCATCGGCATCATCCCGAAGATTGCGCTGACCGCCTTCGCCGGCAATTCCATCGTCCAGGCGATGAAGGGCGGCGACGCCAAGCACATCGTCTGGCTGGTGGCCGTCGCCGCCCTCTGGATCGCCATCGGCTGGTTCGCCCGCCGCTGGCTGAAGTCGCGGGAAGCTGACAAGGCATGATCAAGCTCTATTCCTTCCCCGGCACCATCAGCCTGGCGGTTCACATCGCCCTTGAGGAGGCCGGCGCCGACTACGAGCTGGTGAAGGTCGACTTCCTGACGAACGCGCAGCGCGACCCCGCATATCTCGCCATCAATCCCAAGAGTCGGGTCCCGGCCCTGGCGACCGAGCGGGGGGTGCTGACCGAGGCGCCCGCCCTGATGACCTATGTGGCGCAGGCCTTCCCGCAGGCCAAGCTCGCACCGCTGGACGACCCCTTCGCCATGGCCCAGGTCCAGGCCTTCAACACCTATCTCTGTAGCGCGGTCCACGTTTCGGCCGCCCACCGCCATCGCGGCTATCGCTGGGCCGACGACCCCGTCGCCATCGCGGACATGCGCCGCAAGGCGCCCCTGGCGGTGGCCGAGCACTTCAAGCTGATCGAGACGGAATACCTGGTCGGACCGTGGGTGATGGGGCCCGACTACACGATCTGCGACCCCTATCTCTTCACGCTCACCGGCTGGCTGCCGCGCGACGGGGTCGACATGGCGGCCTTCCCGAAGGTGGCCGAGCACTTCGCGCGAATGGGCGAGCGGCCCGCCGTGAGGAAGGTTCTTGCGCAACTGGCCGCCTGAGGCCCCTAAGGCGCAAGACTCTTGCGGTGAAGCCGCAGATTCTATAGATCATCTACCCATGCAATCGCATCTGCACAGCCAGCTTCTTCTTACGCTGGGGCTTAGCCGCCCCTGGGCGCCCCTGTAGGCTGCGCATCTTCGCGGCCGGGCGCTTCAGGGGATGACCCCGACGCTCGAGCCTTCTAAAACACCCCCGCGAAGAATGAAGTGATCCCATGACTGTATCCCCCGCCGACCAGGCCCCGTCCGCCAATGACACCGTTCGCAAGGAAAGCGACCGCGTCATCGTCTTCGACACCACCATGCGCGACGGCGAACAGTCGCCCGGTGCGTCCATGTCGCTGGATGAGAAGCTGGAACTGGCCAAGATCCTCGAAGAGATGAAGGTCGACGTCATCGAAGCCGGGTTCCCCATCGCTTCCAACGGCGACTTCGAGGCCGTCCGCAAGATCTCCGAGATCGTCACTGAGAGCACCATCTGTGGCCTGGCCCGCGCCGGCATGGCCGACATCGAGCGCGCCGCCGAGGCGATCCGTCCGGCCAAGCGCGGCCGCATCCACACCTTCCTGTCCACCAGCCCCAGCCACCGCGACCACATCCTGCGCGCCAGCCAGGAAGACATCCTGGAGATGATCACCAAGTCGGTGACCCATGCCCGCAACCTGTGCGGCGACGTGGAATGGTCGGCCCAGGACGCCACCCGTACCGAGCAGGACTTCCTGCGCCGCTGCGTGGACGCCGCCATCAAGGCCGGCGCCGGCACGGTGAACCTGCCCGACACGGTGGGCTATTCGTATCCCAGCGAGTACGCCGACATCTTCCGCGACATCCTGGAAAACGTGGACGGGGCCGATCGGATCATCCTGTCGACCCACTGCCACAACGACCTGGGCCTGGCCGTCGCCAACAGCCTGGCCGGGGTGCAGGGCGGGGCGCGTCAGATCGAAGTCGCCGTGAACGGCATCGGCGAACGCGCCGGCAATGCGGCCCTGGAGGAGGTCGTCATGGCCTTGAAGGTGCGCGGCGACCGGCTGCCCTACTTCACCAATATCGAGACCCAGCACATTACCCGGGCCAGCCGATACACCTCGGCGATCACGGGCTTCCCTGTGCAGTTCAACAAGGCGATCGTCGGCAAGAACGCCTTCGCCCACGAGAGCGGCATCCACCAGGACGGGATGCTGAAGGACCGCGGCACCTACGAGATCATGAGCCCTGAGACCGTCGGTCAGGGCGCGTCGAACCTGGTGATGGGCAAGCATGCCGGCCGGGCGGGCTTCCGCGAGAAGCTGAAGGAGCTGGGCTACGAGCTGGGTCAGAACGCCTTGAACGAGGCCTTCCAGCGCTTCAAGGATCTGGCCGACAAGAAGAAGCACGTCTTCGACGATGACATCATCGCCCTCGTGGACGACGCCCTGGCCAGCGGTACGGACCGCATCCAGGTAAAGTCCCTGCGCGTCATCGCCGGCACGGAAGGCCCGCAACAGGCCGAACTGACCGTGACGGTCGACGGAGTCGAGAAGTCGGGCTCCGCCACCGGCGACGGTCCGGTGGACGCGGTGTTCAACGCCATCCACGAGGTCGTGCCCCACACCGCCACCCTGCGCCTGTTCCAGGTGCACGCGGTCACCGAAGGGACCGACGCCCAGGCCCAGGTCTCGGTGCGCCTGGAGGAAGACGGCCGGATCGCCACCGGCCAGGCCGCTGACACCGACACCTTAACGGCCTCGGCCAAGGCCTATGTCAACGCGCTCAACAACCTCTTCGCCCGCAAGGAAAAGAGCGCGCCAGACGCCATCGCGTCAGGGTTCTAGGCCCGTAAGAGCGGTCATCCCGGTTTTCGCGTCGCGGAAGACCGGGACCCATAAGCAACGATTTTTCCTGAAGACCCCGCGTGTCTGGGTCCCGGACGAGCGCCGCGCGCCTTGGCTGCGTCGCGCCGCCGCTTTGCGGTCAGGGATGACACTTGGGGTGGGCGAGGAGCCCTGTTGTCATGCTCTGGATCATTCTGACCGTGGCGGCGGCGCCGCTGCAGGTCGCGCGCAATGCGCTGCAGCGCGGGCTGGTGGGGGACGCCGGGCCCTGGGGCGCGACACTGGTGCGCTTCCTGTTCGGCCTGCCGTTCTCGCTGCTGATCTTCGCCGTGGTGGCGTTTCTGACGCCGAGCGCCGCGCCGCATCTGTCGGCCCGGTTCATGATCGCCGTGACCGCCGGCGCCGTCGCGCAGGTCAGCGCCACGGCGGCGCTGCTGGTGGCCATGCGCCACTCCGGCTTCGCGGTGGCGACCTTCATGCAGCAGGCGTCCCTGCCGATCGCCGCCATCATGGGTTTCATGTTGTTCGGCGACCATATGAGCGCGGTGCAGTGGACGGGACTGGCGGCCACCACAGGGGGTCTGCTGGTGCTGTCGTGGCCGAGGGGAGAGACCGCCGTCGCCGGGGCGCTGAACGGCTCGCTGTTCGGCCTGGCGTCCGGCGTCGCCTTCGCCGTCGCGTTGAACGGCTATCGGCAGGCCGGGATGGCGCTGGAGCCCAGCCACCCGATCTATTCGGCGACGGCGGCCCTGTGCGTCGCCCAGACCCTGCAGTCGATCGTGCTGAGCGCGATCCTGGCGGTCACCCGGCCCCAGGCCCTGCGTTCGGTGGCGGGGGCATGGAAGCAGTCCCTGGCGGCCGGGTTCTTCGGCACGGCCGCCTCGGCCTTCTGGTTCTCGGCCTTGGCGCTGGCGCCCGCCGGTCAGGTGCGGGCCATCGGGGTGATCGAGGGGCCGATCGCCGCGGCGGCGGGCCGCAGGCTTTTCAAGGAAAAGCTGACCCTGGCGCAGATCGCCGGAGGTACGGCGACGGCCGTCGGTGTGGTGATGACAGCCCTGGGGTAAGCCGCGCTATGCTGCATCATCCGCCGTCAGAGCGGGGAGGAAACAGACCATGACCTTTGACGCCGACGCCCACACCGAGACGCTGCACCGCGACGGCTATACGGTGATCGAGGACTTCTGTGACGCCGCCACCCTGGCGGCGATCCGCCGGGGCCTGGCGCCGCATATGGAACAGCACCGGGGCCGCAATGACTTCGAGGGGTTCGCCACCGAGCGGGTCTACACCCTGGTGGCGCGCGGCAAGGTGTTCGAGCGCGTGACCGAGGACGCCCGCCTGCTGGCCCTGCTCGACCGGTTCCTGCAGCCCGGTTACCTGCTCTCGGCCAGCCAGGCGATCTGCATCTATCCCGGCGAGAGCGCCCAGGCGGTCCATACCGACGACGGCTTCTACCGGCTGAAGCGGCCGCGGCCTCCGGCTTCCATGAGCCTGATCGCGGCGGTGGACGATTTCACCACGCAGAACGGCTGCACCGAGGTGATCCCCGGCAGCCATCTATGGAGCGACGACGAGGTGGCGGCCCTGAAGCCGTCGGATCTGCCGGGGCTGCTGAAACCCATGGTGATGCCGGCCGGCGCGGCTATCGTCTTCCAGGCCACCCTGCTGCATCGAGGCGGGGCCAATCGCAGCAAGGCGCCGCGCCAAGCCTTCACCAGCCAGTATTGCGAACCCTGGGGCCGGACCCAGGAGAACTTCTTCCTGGGTGTGCCGCGAGAATTGGTGACGACCATGTCGCCCCGGCTGCAGCGCCTGTTGGGCTACGATATCTGGCCGCCCTTCATGGGGCATGTGACGGCGTCTCACCCGCTCAAGACCCTGGAAGACGGCTATGTGCCGCCGGTTCTGGTGGATCGGGTCATCGAGGGCTAACCTTGCGTCGGGAGCCGCCGCAGAGCGGCCCATCCTCGGGAGCGAAACATGAGCCAGACTGCAGAATCCGTTGAAATCTCCGGGGAATTCCGCCGTCCGCGAAACCTTGCCCAGGAGATCAAGGGCTCGATCCACGACGACGCCACAGCCTCGAAGCTGGGCTTCCGCGGCGGGACGGTGGCCGGATCGGTGCATATGGATCAGTTCGTCCCGGCGCTGTTGGAGCTCTACGGCCCAGACTGGTTCCGTCGCGGGACCCTGTCCTTGACCTTCAAGCACGCCACCGTCGACAACGAGGCGGTCCGCGTGTTCGCCAGGCCCGGCGAGGCCCGCGCCCGCCTGTGGATGGAGAACCAAGCCGGCGACATCGTAGGTGAGGGGAGCGGGTCCTGCGGCGAGCCCGACCAGCAGAGCGAGGTCCGGCGCCGGCTGGCGGGGCAGGGGATCGTCGGCGCTGAAACCCTGCGCATCCTCGGCAAGCTGAAGCTGGCGCCGATGGGCGAGGACGTCATCGTCTCGGCGGCGGCCCCAAGGCGCCTCGAGACGATCACCGAGTCCCTGCCGGCCTATGAGGGCAAGGACGACGGGTTCGCCGGGGCGCTGCTGCCGCCCTCGGCCTGCGTGCAACTGTTTTGTAGCGTGCAGCGGCAAAGGCTGGACCTGGATGGCCCAGCGGTGGGGCTCTATGGCGCCATCGAGATCGAGCACATCGACGGGCCGCTGCTGGCCGACACCGAGTATAGCTCCCACGCCCACATCCTGGCGCTCAGCGAGAGCCCCAAGACCGAGAACCTCTGGTGGGAAGTGGTGCTGAGCGACCCTGCGACCGGCAAGCCCGTCGCCCGGATGCTGCAGTACCTGCGCTTTCTGAAAGGCTCGTCGAAGCTCTACGGCTAAGGCGGCGGTGGAGTGTCCAGGGGCGCGGTCATCTCCAGCACGATCCGTCGGATTTGCGCCCAGCCCTCGTCAGACCGCAGGTCCATGCCGTTGAACCACCGGATTTTTCGTCGCCGCAGGGCCAGGTAGGTCACTGCGGCCCCCAGCAGGGCCGAGATGGCGTTGATCCGCTCCGGCTCGCCCGCGTCGCCGAACAGTTCGCGGGCCACGCGCAGTCCCATGGTCTCCCGCGCAGTCTCCATGATCGCGGTCAGGGCGTTGCGTTCCACCATCTCCCAGACCATCAGCTCCAAGACCACCGGCCGCGCCATCAGCAGGCGGGCGTAGTTGTCCACCACCGTCGCCGCCCGCTGTGAGGGGGGCAGGGCACGCAGGGCGTCGGCGTCACCGCCGCATACCTCGTCGAAGCTGGGAAAGAAGTCAGGGCCGCTGGCCACCGCCTCCACGAGGCCGGGAAGCCCGCCGAAATAGCGATAGATCAGCATCTTGTCCGTCCCGGCCTCGCGGGCCACGGCGCTGGGGGTGAGGGCGCCAAACCCTCCCTTGACCAGCAGGGTGCCCACCGCCTCCCGCAGTCGGGCTTCCGTCAACGCGCGGTTACGGGGCGGCTTAGCCTTGGAGTCCTCGTTCATCACCAAGTCTCTGGACGGAGATGTTCGTCCGTGCAAGTCTCTGATTAGAGACTTTAGGGGGCCGCAATGTCCGAACCAACGCCGCAGCGCTTCCTGGCCCGGGTGGCCCGAGCGACCTTCCTGCATCCGGCCGGCCTCGTCGCCCTGGGCCTCTGGATCGCAGCTCATGTCGCGGTCCTGGCCCTCGCGGGCGGTTACCTGCCGTTCGATCGTCCGGCCGTTGCGCAATTGCCCTTCGCCGTCCAGGTGGCCGTCCCGACCATCGGCATGGTGGAGGTCCTGCTCCTGATGCTGGTGGTCTACGGCCTGACCCGCCGGCGCGTCGTCGACATCGCCGCCCGGGCGCCGGACCGGCGGCGGGCGGGATGGGAGGTGGGCCTACTACTGACCTACGCCATGCTGGCCCAGGTTGGCGGCTGGCTGCTGGGGCCAGCGCTCGGATATCGCCCCTTCAGTTTCCATGTGGCGGGAACCCTGTTCGGCTGTTCGGTCCCGGCGACGCCCGGCGAGATTTGGACCTGGATGACCTACAACTTCGTAGCCTTCGCTCTCCTTCCCTATCTCTGGTTCCGTCGGCGCTATTCCCGCGAAAGCCTCAACCTGACCTCGTCGGCTCCTCGCAACGATCTCCTGGTGATCCTCGTGGTCCTCGCGATCGAGACCGCCTTCGAGTTGTCGGCGTTCCCGGGCATCCTGTCATTGTCGCCGCGCGAACTGGCCGCTGCCGCGCCCTTGGCCTTCGTCATCTTCTTCCTGGGCACGGTGCTGCCAACCATGGTGCTGATCTACGCCATCCTGCTGCCCCGCTATCTGAAGCTGACGGGCTCGCCGACCGTGACGGTCCTCTTGGGCGGTTTGACCTACGCCGCCATGCACCTGGTGGAGGGATGGTCGCTGTTCGACACGGCTCGGGACACCGCACTCTCACTGCTGTTCGTGGCGCTCGGCTATGTGGGTCCCGGCATGATCAAGAGCTTCATCACCCTGAGGACCGGCAACGCCTGGGTCCATGCCTTGGGATACCATGCCGTGGCTCCTCACGTGGTCGCCGACGCACCGATGATCGGGAAGGTCTTCGGCGTGCTCTAAGACTTGCCAAGCCGGGATGCGGTAGCGTTATGTAGTGTGACTACATAACGTGAGTCCGCTGTGGCCGCCCTCAATGCCCTGACCGCCGCCCTGTCCCTGCGCCGCGATGGCGCGCGGGTGGGGGGTGAGCGCATCGCCCTGCTGGAGGCCATCGGGTCGGTGGGGTCCATCAGCAAGGCGGCGGCCCAGCTCAGCCTCTCCTACAAGGGCGCCTGGGACGCGGTTCAAGCCCTGAACAACCTCTTCGAAGCGCCGCTTGTTTCGACCCAGGCCGGGGGCAAGGCGGGCGGTGTGGCCGCTCTGACCCCCCGCGGCCGGGCGGTGATCGCCGCCTTCCATCGGGTGGAGGCCGAACTGGGCGCGGCCCTGTCACGGCTTGAGGCCGGCCTGGCGGACGCCCCGGACAACGATCTCGGCAGCCTCTTCTGGAGTCTCGGCATGAAGACCAGTGCGCGCAACGCCCTACGGGGCGTGGTCAGCCATGTCAGCGACGGGGCGGTCAGTTCCGAAGTCTCGCTGAAGATCGCCGAGGGCCTGGAGATCGTGGCGGTGATCACTCGCCAGAGCGTCGCCGATTTGGCGCTGGTTCCGGGCAAGCCGGCCATAGCGCTGATAAAGTCCAGCTTCGTCACCCTGGCGGTGGGGGAGGGCCTGCGCACCTCGGCCCGCAACCAGCTCCGTGGCCAGGTCCTGGTCCGCGACGACGGGGGGGTGAACAGCGAGATCACGCTCAGCCTTGCCGCCGGAAAGAGTCTTACCGCCACCATCACCAGGGAGAGCGCGAACGCCCTGGATCTCAAACCGGGCGATCGGGTCACGGCCTTGGTGAAGGCGCCGCACGTCATCCTGGCGGTGGAGTAGGGGCGATCTTCACTCGCGCCGACAAGGTGAGATAATCGTTGAGGAATTTATTGTGAGACTTGTTCTTCGGATCGCACTGGTCGCTGCGGCTTGGACGCTGGCCGCCGCGCCGGTGCGGGCCGCCGACAAGCCGGTGACGGTGTTCGCCGCGGCCTCGCTGAAGAACGCCCTGGATGAGGTGGGCGCGGTCTACGCCGGCAGGACCGGGGGCGAGGCGCGGTTTTCCTATGCCGGCTCTCCCGCCATCGCCCGCCAGATCGAGCAGGGGGCGCCCGCCGACATCTATATCTCGGCCGACAGCGAGTGGATGGACTACCTGGCCGGCAAGGCGTTGATCGTGCCGGCCACCCGGCGCGACCTGCTCACCAATCACCTGGCTCTGATCGCCCCCGCCGACGCCAAGGTCAGTCTGAAAGTCACAAGGGGCATGGCCCTGGCCAAGGCCCTGGGCCGAGGGCGTCTGGCTGTGGCTGGTCCCGACGTGCCGGCCGGCAGATACGCCAAGGCATCGCTCACCAGGCTCGGCGTCTGGGACAGCGTCTCCGGCAAACTCGCTCAAGCCGAGAATGTCCGCGCGGCCCTACAGTTCGTGGCGCGCGGTGAGAGCCCCTACGGCATCGTCTACGACACCGACGCCAAGGTGGAGCCAAGGGTGAAGATCGTCGGTCTGTTCCCCGCCGCGAGTCACCCGGCCATCGTCTATCCGGCCGCCCTGGTGGCGGGAGCCAGAAACCCGGAGGCGGCCGCCTTCCTGAGGTTCCTCAGTGGGCCGGAGGCTGGGGTGGTGTTCAGGAAGTACGGATTCGTACCGATCGCCCGCCGCTGACTACTGCGCCTCGAAGAACTCGTCGGGTCCCTCGACCTCGATCAGCTTCCCACGCCGGATCTCCACGAACCGCGTCGCGGCCGCCCGGGTGAAATATCGGTCGTGAGAGACGAACAGGCAGGCCACGTCTGACCCCTCGAGCTGAGCCTCCAAGGCTTCCTGGCCCTCGATGTCCAGGTGGTTGGTGGGCTCGTCCAGCAGGTAGAGGTTGGGCTTGGCCAGCTGCATTTTCAGGAAGGTCAGGCGCGCGCGTTCGCCGTGGCTGAGGTCGGCGATCGGTCCCTTGATGCGGTGATAGGGGAACCCCGCCTTGGCCAGCAGGGCGTTGGCGTCCTTGGTGGTCGCGCCGTCCGCCGCCGTCAGGTAGTCCAGCAGGCTGGTCTTCAGTGGCAGCTCGGCCATCCTCTGATCGAAATAGACCAGCCGCGCCTGCGGGTTGAAGCGCACCGGCGCCTGGCCGTCATAGTGCTCCCGGTCCGGGTCGTAGGCGTGGGCCAGGGCGTTGAGCAGCATCGACTTGCCGGCCCCGTTGACTCCGAGGATGGCGATCCGGTCTCCGGCCGCCACGTTCAACCGGTCGATGGTGAAAAGCTTGCGGCTGCCGTCGGGCACGGTGACCGTGTGGCCGTGGACGCGCAGGGCGACCTTGGCGTCGATTTCGCCGTCGTGCAGCTCAAGTCGCCGTTCGCGGGCGGTATAACTCTCGGTGCGTTCGGTCTCGATGCGGTCGATGCGCTTCTCGGTGGCCTTGGCTCGCTTGTGAAACTTGTCGTTCTTCACGCCCCAGATCCGGTAGCGGGTGGCCATCTTCTCCAGCCGCTCGATCTCCTTGCCCTCCAACTGGCGGCGCACAGCGTCTGCGGCGTCGCGGTGCAGCAGCTGCTCGCGGGCCCGGCTGAAGGGCACGCTGAAGGAGTGGGCGCCGTCCGAGCGCAGGAAGATCGTCCGCGTCGTGGTCCGCTCCAGGAACTCGCGGTCATGGCTGACGATCAGCATGGGCAGGCGGTCGTCGTCGGCCAGCCAGCTCTCCAAGGTGTTGATATTGGAGAGGTCGAGGTGGTTGGTGGGCTCGTCGAGGATCAGCAGGTCGGGTTCGGCGAGCTTGGCCGCCGCGGCGATCAGCATCAACCGCTGCCAGCCGCCGCTGAGCGAGCCGAAGGTCTGCTGCGCGGTCTCGTAGCTGACCCCGATCTCGTCCAGCAGGACGTCGACCTTCCAGTCCTCGCTGCCGTCCGTGACGGGCAGGGCGCTTTCCAACACCTCGCGGACGGTCCTGTCGCCGAGGCCCGGCGGCACGTCCTGCGGCACATAGCCGATCTTCAGGCCGCGCGACTTGATGATCTGGCCTTCGTCCAGCTCCAGCTCGCCCAGCAGGCATTTCAGCAGGGTGGACTTGCCCGCGCCGTTCTCCCCCACCAGCGCGGTGCGCGCGGCGTCGAGCTGTAGACTGACCCCCTCGAAGACCTTGCTGGTCCCGTAGAGGAAGAGGGCCTTCTCGACCCCGAGGACGGCCTGGCCAGACATGTGAGCGCCCTCCGGCCGCAAGCTTCAGTGGACAAGCTTTCTAGTCCGCGCGAGCCCGCGAAGCTGTCACTCCGAAGCGACACAGGCCATCCATCTTGGTCCGTGACTTGGCCGATCCGTCCGAGGCGCCCGATCAGCGTTCGGATCGCCAGCGCCGATCTGGGAGCTTCACCAGAACGTGTGCAGGTGACGTGACGACGCGGTTTAGCTGCGACTGTCATTAAGCCTTGAAATCAACCCATTGGCAGGGCACACGCATGGGGTCCTGTAAGCGGAGGCTGAAGCGCCGGGCGGCTTGATTCTTCAAGGCGCTAGGTGAGGCGGCTCAAGTCTTCGCAGACCAGCTGTAACCGTCTCCCACCCACCAGGGCTCTGCATGATCTCGTCCCTCTTCGGCGCTATCTCCAACGACATCGCCATCGACCTCGGCACCGCCAACACCCTCATCTACATGAAGGGCAAGGGGATCGTGCTGAACGAGCCTTCGGTGGTGGCGTTGCGCAATGTCGGCGGCCGCAAGATCGTCCATGCCGTGGGCATAGAGGCCAAGCAGATGCTGGGCCGCACGCCGGGTCACATGGAGGCCATCCGCCCCATGCGCGACGGGGTGATCGCCGACTTCGAAGTCGCCGAGGAGATGATCAAGTACTTCATCCGCAAGGTTCACAACCGCAAGGGCTTCGTGAACCCCAAGGTCATCGTCTGCGTGCCGTCCGGCGCCACCGCTGTGGAACGCCGCGCCATCAATGACTCGTGCCTCAATGCCGGCGGTCGCCGCGTGGGCCTGATCGACGAACCCATGGCTGCGGCCATCGGCGCGGGCCTGCCCATCCACGAGCCCACCGGCTCGATGGTCGTCGACATCGGCGGCGGCACCACCGAGGTGGCCGTCCTCTCCCTGTCGGGCATCGTCTATTCGCGTTCGGTCCGGGTGGGTGGCGACAAGATGGACGAGGCGATCATCAGCTACATGCGCCGCAACCATAACCTGCTGATCGGCGAGACCACCGCCGAGCGCATCAAGAAGGAAATCGGCACCGCCCGGGCTCCGGCCGACGGCGAGGGGCTGTCCATCGAGGTCAAGGGCCGCGATCTCATGCAGGGCGTGCCGCGCGAAGTGCGCATCAGCGAGAAGCAGGCCTCGGATGCGCTGGCTGAGCCCGTCGGTCAAATTGTCGAAGCGGTGAAGATGGCCCTGGAAGCCACGCCGCCGGAACTGGCCTCCGACATCGCCGACAAAGGTATCATGCTCACCGGGGGCGGGGCTCTGCTGCGCGGCCTGGACGCCGAGATCCGTGACCACACCGGCCTGCCGGTGACTGTGGCCGATGACCCGCTTTCCTGCGTGGCGCTCGGCTGCGGCAAGGTGCTGGAACATCCCAAGTGGATGAAGGGCGTGCTCGAATCAACGCTGGCGTAATTCTTGCAAATCGGCGTGGGGAAACGGGGCGTCCCGTTTCCCTGAGGGCGGGCGGCTAGGTGGCTTTTCGAGAAAGTCCGTTTGGCGAACTGAAGGTGCCGTTGGCGTGGACCGCCGCGGTGGCCCTGATCGTGGCCGTCGTCGTGGCCGTCGCCCTGCTGATGTCCGACCGCCGCGAGACCTTCCAATCCGAAGCCTATGGCGTCACCCGCCAGGTGGGAGACGCGGTCGCCGCCCCGGTCAGCGGCGCGCTGGCCGCGCCTGGCCGCTGGACGGGCCTGGGGATGGAAAACATCCGTGACTATCTGTTCGCGGTCTCTGAGAACCGTCGCCTGAAGGCCGAACTCAAGGAGGCGCGCCAGTGGCGCGATGTCGCCATTGCCCTGCGCGACACCAATGACCGTTACAAGTCCCTGCTGGGGCTGAAGACCGAGCCGCCGATCCCGATGGTCGCCGCCCGCACGGTGAGCGACAGCCGCGGCCCCTTCGCCAACACCCGCCTGGCCAACGCCGGAGCGGAAAGGAATATCCAACCGGGCAACCCCGTCATGAGCGAGACCGGTCTCGTCGGTCGGGTGATCGGGGTGACCCGGGGGGCCAGCCGCATTCTACTGCTTACCGACATCGCCTCTCGCACCCCGGTGATGATTGATCGTACGAACGCGCGCGCCATCCTGACCGGCGACGGTGGTCCCAATCCGAAGCTTGAGTATCTGCGCGGGAAGGAACCGGTGAGACAGGGTGACCGGGTGTTGACCTCCGGCGATGGCGGCGTGCTGCCGCGCGGCCTGCCGGTAGGGGTGGCGGTCAAGGGGCTCGACGGCCGCTGGAGGGTGATCCTGGCCTCGGATTCCGCGCCCATCGACTTCGTGCGCGTCCTGTTGTTCCAGGACTTCTCTCAGTTGGCCAAGGCCCAGAAGGACGAGCTGGACAAGATGCCGGCGCCGCCGCCGTCGGGGCCGGTTGAAGGCGTGACTCCAGTTCCCGGCGCCCGCCCCGCCAAGCCGCCGCCGACCATCACGGCGACGACTGTCGTCCCACCCAAGCCCGCCGCGCCCATGCCCGCGGCTCCGAGGCCCGCGGTTCAG
>NZ_JBBKVV010000021.1:0-2769 GCF_037968635.1 Phenylobacterium sp. | reverse complement strand
GTGTTGGCGCAGATCAGGATGGCGTCGGCCCCCGCGCCCTCCAGCCGCTTGGCGGCCTCGGCCAGCACCGCGCCCGCCCCATCCCAGTCGCCCGCCGCCTGCATCTCGGCGATGCCCGCGAAGTCCACCGACCACAACAGCAGCTGCGCCGAGTGCAGCCCGCCCAGCCGCTCGCGGACCAGCCGGTTGAGCTCCGAATAGTAGAGCGTCGTGCTCTCGGCGCTCATCCCGCCCAGCAGGCCGAGCGTCTTCACAGGTCAGAGGTCCGCGTAGACGTGGCTCTCGCCCGCCGCGCCCGGATGGGTCACCGCGCCCTTGTGCGCCGGGCCGACGATCTGGGCGTACTTCCACAGGGCGCCGGAGCCGTAGTTGGTCACCCGAGGCGCCCAGTGGCGGCGGCGGTTTTCCAGCTCGATGGGATCGACCTCCAGGTCGAGAATGCCGGCGTCGGCGTCGATGTTGATGATGTCACCGTCCTGGATCAGGGCGATGGGCCCGCCCAGCTGGGCCTCAGGCCCGATGTGCCCCACGCAAAGCCCGCGCGTGCCACCGGAGAAGCGGCCGTCGGTGATCAGCGCCACCTTGTCGCCCCGGCCCTGGCCCGAAAGCGCCGCCGTGGTGGAAAGCATCTCGCGCATGCCGGGCCCGCCGCGCGCGCCCTCATAGCGGATCACCAGGACGTCGCCGTCCAGGTAGTCGCCGGCCTCGACGGCGGCGAAACAGGCGTCCTCGCCCTCGAAGCAGCGGGCCGGTCCGCGATGGCTGCGGTGGCTGGTCATGCCCGCCACCTTGACGATGGAACCGTCGGGGGCGAGCGAGCCCCACAGGCCCACCACGCCGCCGGTGGGGGAGAGCGGCTCACTGACCTTGCGGATCACCACCTGGTCGTCGCGCCATTTCACGTCCTTGACGTTCTCGGCGATGGTCTTGCCCGTGATGGTCATGCAGTCGCCGTGGATGAAGCCGCCCTCCAGCAGGGTCTTCAGCAGCATGGGCATGCCGCCCGCCTCCCCCATGTCCTTGGCCACGAAGCGGCCGCCGGGCTTCAGGTCGGCGATGTGGGGGGTGCGTTGGGCGATCTCGGCGAAGTCGCGCAGGGTGAACTCGATACCGCACTCATGGGCCATGGCCGGCAGGTGCAGACCGCCATTGGTGGAGCCGCCGGTCGCGGCCACGACGGCGGCGGCGTTCTCGAAGGACTTGCGGGTGACGATGTCGCGCGGCCGCAGCTGCTCGGCGATCAGCCGCACCACCGTCTCGCCAGAGGCCACCGCATAGGCGTCACGGGTCAGGTAGGGCGCGGGCAGCGAGGCCGAGAGCGGCAGGGCCAGGCCGATGGCCTCCGACACGCAGGCCATGGTGTTGGCGGTGAACTGGCCACCGCAGGCGCCGTCCGACGGACAGGCGTGTTGTTCCAGGGAGCACAGGTCTTCCAGGCTCATCTTGCCGGCCGAGTGCATGCCGACGCCCTCGAACACGTCCACCACCGTCACATCCCGGCCCTGCCACGAGCCGGGCAGGATCGAGCCGCCATAGAGGAAGACGCTGGGCACGTTCAACCGCAGCATGGCCATCATCATCCCCGGCAGGGACTTGTCGCAGCCGGCGATGCCCACCAGGGCGTCATAGCCGTGGCCGCGCATGGTCAGCTCCACGGAGTCGGCGATCACGTCGCGGCTGACCAGGGACGAGCGCATGCCCTCGTGGCCCATGGCGATGCCGTCGGTGACGGTGATGGTGCAGAACTCGCGCGGCGTGGCGCCGGCCGCCTTCACCCCCTCCGACACCGCGTGCGCCTGGCGCATCAGGGCGGTGTTGCAGGGCGCGGCCTCGTTCCAGCAGGAGGCGACGCCGACGAAGGGCTGGGCGATCTCGCGGCTGCCCAGGCCCATGGCGTAATAGTAGGAGCGGTGCGGAGCCCGCGCCGGGCCCTCGGTCACATGGCGGCTGGGGAGGTTGGACTTGTCCCAGGTTCCATCGGGCTTGCGGGTCATGGCGGGGCCTTCCGTTCAACGAGGCCTTTCCCTAGCGGGCGGGGGCCACGCTTGAAAGCCCGAAGCCGCGCGATCATCGCCCGTCGCCGTCAGAGCGTCATCGCGGGCCAGTCCGGCATGGCGATCTTCACCGGCGACCCAGCCTCGGTGGTGGCCAGGTGCAGC
Source organism: Phenylobacterium sp. (assembly GCF_037968635.1). GTDB lineage: Bacteria > Pseudomonadota > Alphaproteobacteria > Caulobacterales > Caulobacteraceae > Phenylobacterium. The sequence continues at coordinate 610 of NZ_JBBKVV010000021.1, read as the reverse complement.
AGGAAGCTGGCGATTCCCGCCGCCCCCTGCATGTAGCCGGTCTGGGTCTCGACGAAGTCGGGCTGGGTGCGATGCTCAGCCTGCGTCCATCGGCGGCCGGAGGCGTCGTGGGTCGACTGCGCTTCGATCACCGCCGCGCAGCGCTGGGCGAGGTCATGGTAGAGCGGATCGCGGGTGCGGGCGGCCATCAACAGAGCGAACTCGCCGATCCCGGCGTCCCCGCAGCACTGGCCGTAATTCTTCCACAGCCCCTTGGACCGGGTTTCCGGCGCGCCCGTGGCCAGCAGCCCCTCCACCAGGGCGCGGGCCTCATCCAGCCAGACCTGTTCGCCGGTGACGTCGTGCAACTCGATCAGCAGGCGGCCGGTGCCGGCCGGTCCGTGGCAGGCGCCCAGATAGAAGAACGGCTTGGCCGGATCCTCGGTGTGGCAGACCAGCTTGCCCGAGCCGAAGGTGGTGGCGCGGCTCAAGGTATAGCGGGCCGCCTCGCGGGCGGCGTCGAGATAGCGGGCCTCCCCCGTCGCGCGGTGCAGTTGCAGCAGGAAATAGCCCACGCCGGCGCCGCCATGGGCGAAGTTGGGGGCGGTGAACGGGAACGGCATGTCCGACA
>NZ_JBBKVV010000020.1:0-9933 GCF_037968635.1 Phenylobacterium sp. | reverse complement strand
GATCCTCAAGCGACCGACCGCCTACTGGATCCCGGCATATCGCTCGGACCTGATCGAGCGGCTGCGGCTGCAGGGGGTCGAGATGGAGACCCTGAGCGCGCCACGCACCGTGTCGGTCGAGATGCTGCGCCTCATCGACCCCAAACTGGCCACGCGCGCCAATGAGGGCCACGTTCAGGCCAGCGTCACCGACGTCACCGCCGAACGCCGCGACCAGACCTTCCCCGCCGGATCGGTGCGGGTCCCGACCGACCAGCCTCTGGGCGACATCGTCATCCTGCTTCTGGAGCCGCAGTCCAGCGAGAGCTTCTTCGCCTGGGGCATGATCCCTGAGGTGCTGACCCGGGTGGAATATATCGAGGCCTACGCCATCGCCCCTCTGGCCGACGCGATGCTGGCGGCAGACGCGGGGTTGCGGGCCGAGTTCGCGGCGAAGCTCGCCTCCGACCCGAAGTTCGCGGCGAGCGCCGGGGCGCGGCTCTCGTGGTTTTACAAAAGAACGCCGTTCTACGACGACCGCTATCTGCTCTATCCTATCGCGAGAGACCTGTAGGGCGCGCCAGCCGTGCGCCCGGGATGACGGGGCGGAGCAGGCATGGTTGGGGGAAAGCCGATGGGCGCAGCGTGGACCATCGGGCTGGTGCTGGCCGCCGCCCTGCTGCTGGCCGGCTGCATGAGACCCCCGGCCCTGACCGCCCCAGCCGGTGCGACCCTGACGCCGCTGCGGACGATCTCCAAGCTCGAGGCTCGCGTGCTGTTGCGGCTTTCCGGGGTGAAGGGGATGCCGCTCGCCCATGCGGTGAACCTCTATCGGATGGAATATGCCGACGCGCGCGGCGGGCGGCTGAGCGGGTTGCTGGCCCTCCCACGCGGGGTGGCGCCGGGACGGGTGGTGAGCTTCCAGCACGGGACGGCGACGACGCGCAGCGCCGTGCCGTCAAAGCCCGACGGGACGGGGCTGGCCGCCGCCATCCTGTTCGCGGGGAACGGCTACACCCTGGTGGCGCCGGACTATCCGGGGATGGGGATCTCGCCGGGCAAGCACCCCTACTATGTCGCCGAGGTGATCGGTCCGGCGGTGGCGGGCCTGATCACCGCCGCCCAGGAGGTCGAGGGGGTCCCGGACACCCCGGTGTTCCTGTCGGGGTTCTCCGAGGGCGGCTGGGCCAGCCTGGCGGGGCTGGGCGTGCTGGAGGCGCAGGGGACGCCGGTGCTGGGCTCGGCCCAGGTGGCCGGCGCCTATGATCTGAGGCGGGTGTCCTTGCCCGCGGCGATGAAGGGTGGGGCGGCGTCGCATTCGCTCTACCTGGCCTATGCGGCGTGGGGACAGGCGGCGCACTATGGCCACCGACTGGACAGCGTCCTGACCCCGGAGAGCGCGGCGCTGGCGGAACGGCTGTTCGCCGGGGCCAAGCCGAAGGAGATTCTCGCCAGCCTGCCCGCCCAGCCCCGGGCGATGTTCAACGCCGACTTCCTGCGGGCCTTCGACACCGACGGGTCGCACTGGATGCTGGAGAGCTTCGCCGCCAACAGCCTGACCCATATGACCCCCCGCGCGCCGCTGCGGCTGTACTACGGATCGGCGGACGCCGACGTGGTTCCCGCCGAGGCCCTGCGCGCCGCCGAGGCGATGGGTGCGCGCGGCGCGGCGGTCACCGCCGTCGATGTGGGACCGGTGGGACACGACGCCTCCATGCTGGCCGCGGCGCCGGGCATCCTGGCCTGGTTGCGCGAACTGGAAGCCGCGCCCTGAGGCTGACCGCATTTTTCGCCAGTGCCCTTGGCCTCGACCGTCTGCGACGCTGGGGCTTCGAAAGGGGAGACACCATGCGGCGGATCATCGTCACAGCCTCGGCGCTGAGCCTTCTGGCCAGCGGCGCGGCGGCCCAGAGCGGGGCGCCGAGCCAGCCCTGGGACCTGAGGAAGGCCCAGGCCTTCTCCAACATGTGCCTGTCGCAGGAGACCGGCGATGCGCGCGGAATGCGGGTGTTCATCCAGGCGCCGGGCGCCAGGCCGCTGATCGTGACCCAGGTGGCCGAGGGCGCGCCGCTGCCGCCCCAGGCCGCCACAGCCGCCAAGGTGACGGGGACGGCGGTGAGCTTCACGACGGCCGGCGGCGAGGTGTTCCGTGGGACCCTGTCGGACAAGGCCCTGACGCTCTCCAGCAAGCGGCTGCCCAGGCTGCTCCTGCATCGGCGCGGTGACGCCAAGGGCTTCCCGGTCTGCACCGGCGCGGAGGGACTGGCGTGATCCGCGCCCTGCTCGCCGCCGCCGCCCTGCTCGCGGCCAGCGCAGCCCAGGCCCAGGTTCCGGCCCAGCCCAAGCCGCCCGGCGCCCGTTATGTGGACTATGCCAGGGACCTGCATTGGGTCGTGGACCCCTTGAGCAAGTGCGCCATCTACAACACCCGGCCCGATCCGGCGCTGACCGTGCGTTGGGCCGGGGCTTGCGTGAACGGCATGGCCGAGGGCAAGGGGATCGTCGTCTATTCCCGCAGCAACCGCTTCGCCGCCAAGTACGACGGCGCGATGAGCGGCGGGGCGCGCCACGGACGCGGGGTCTATTACGCGGCCAATTTCGACCAGCTGTCGGTCAACTGGAAGGACGGCCTGGCCGAGGGGCTGGGCGAGTGGACCTATGGCGACAAGTCGTATTTGAGGGCCAGGTTCTATCGCGGCGAGGCGCGCGGCGATGTCCTCTACCGCCAGGGGGACTGGGATTATAACGGGCCCCTCAACGACGTAGGTGAGGTGACGTCCCGGGGCGGGTCGCCACGCCCGGCCCGGCTGGCCTATGTCCCGTTCCAGCAGCCGAGGCTGCAGAACCCCGACGGATCTCCGTTCAGCTTCTAAGCCTCGAGGAAGGGCTGGAAGCCGCCGAAGATCATCCGCTTGCCATCGAAGGGGGTGTTGGACGGGTCGTAGCCGTTCATGCGCGGGTCGGCCATGACCTTGGCGTTGATCTCGTCGCGCTTCTCACGGCTCTCGTAGACGATCCAGGAGAAGATCACGACCTCGTCGTCGCTGGCCTGGACGGCGCGCGGGAACGAGGTCAGCTCGCCATAGGGCACGTCGTCGCCGATGCATTCGACATAGGCGAGCGCGCCCAGTTCCTTCCAGACCTCGGCGCCAAGGCGGGCCATCTTCTTGTAGTCCTCGATCTTGTCCTTGGGGACCGCGAGGATGAAACCGTCGACATAGGACATGGGAAGCTCCTGTGTTGTTGCCCGATCCTAGGACGCACCAGGACGGCGCAATCCGACAGGCACCATAACAGTCTCTCCGGCATTTCCGTCGCGTCGACAGGGCTCGACCGCCGCAAACCCTTGTGGGGCCTTGTGTCGGCCCCCTGACAGAGGGGGTTTTTCTGCGTCCGGCCCGTCACCAATCGACGCGCGCCGCGTTGGGACCGCAACCCCACCGCCCTCGATCAGGATACTCGACATGCCCAAGCCCAAAGACGCACCCGCGAGCGCCGAAATCTCCCATGTCGGAAGCGGCGGCGAACTGCATCAGACCGCCAGCGCGCCTGAAGCACGGATCACCACCAATTTCGGCGTGCCGATAAGCGATGATCAGAACTCGCTCAAGGCCGGGGCCCGAGGTCCCAGCCTGCTGGAGGACTTCATCCTGCGGGAGAAGATCCAGCACTTCGACCATGAGCGCATCCCCGAGCGCATCGTTCACGCCCGCGGGTCGGCGGCGCACGGCTATTTCGAGCTGACGGAGTCGCTGGCGAAATACACCCGCGCCAAGATCTTGACCGAAGTGGGGGTGAAGACCGAGCTGTTCACCCGCTTCTCCACCGTGGCCGGCGGCGCGGGGTCGGTGGACACGCCGCGCGACGTGCGCGGCTTCGCCGTCAAGTTCTACACCAAGGAGGGCAACTGGGACCTGGTGGGCAACAACATGCCGGTGTTCTTCATCCAGGACGCCATCAAATTTCCTGATCTCATTCACGCGGTGAAGATGGAGGCCGACCGCGGCTATCCGCAGGCGGCCAGCGCCCACGACACCTTCTGGGACTTCATCGGCCTGATGCCGGAGAGCACACACATGGTGATGTGGGCGATGTCGGACCGCGCCATTCCGCGCAGCCTGCGGATGATGGAGGGCTTCGGGGTCAACACCTTCCGGCTGCTGAACGACAAGGACGAGGCGACCTTCGTGAAGTTCCACTGGCGGCCGAAGCTGGGGACCCAGTCCACCTGCTGGGACGAGGCGGTGAAGATCGCCGGCGCCGATCCGGACTATCACCGCCGTGACCTTTTCGAGGCCATCGACACCGGCGCCTTCCCCGAGTGGGAGTTCGGCGTGCAGCTTCTGTCGCAGGCGCAGGCCGACGCCCTGCCCTTCGACATCCTGGACGCCACCAAGCTGATCCCCGAGGAACTGTTCCCGATCAAGGTGGTCGGGCGGATGGTGCTGGACCGCAACGTCGACAACTTCTTCGCCGAGACCGAGCAGGCCGCGTTCCTGCCCACCAATATGCCCCCCGGGATCGATGTGTCGGACGACCCGCTGCTGCAGGGGCGGCTGTTCTCCTACCAGGACACCCAGCTGTCGCGGCTGGGCTCGGTGAACTTCCACCAGCTGCCCATCAACCAGGCGAAGGGTTGCCCCTTCCAGAACTTCCAGCGCGACGGCCACATGCAGACGCAAGTCCCCGTCGGCCGCGCCAACTACGAGCCCAACAGCCTGGCCGACGCTGGTGAGCCCGGCGGTCCGCGCGAGGACCCGAAGGGCGGCTTCCGCACGGCGGCGGCGGCCGACAGCGGGCCGAAGGCGCGGCTGCGGGCCGAGACCTTCGCCGACCACTACAGCCATGCGCGGCTGTTCTATGCCTCGCAGACGCAGATCGAGCAGGCCCACCTGGCCAGCGCCCTGGTGTTCGAGCTGTCCAAGTGCAGCTTCGAGCATGTGCGGCTGCGCATGCTCTCCAACCTGCAGAACGTCGACGCCGACCTCGCCAAGCGGGTGGCGGCGGGCCTGGCCATGGACCTCCCGGCCAAGGCCGACGCGGCGGTGAAGCCCATCGACATGGCCCCGTCGCCGGCTCTGCGCATCGTCGGCAAGTATCCCGAGACCCTGATGGGCCGCGCGGTGGGCATCCTGGTCACCGATGGCGCGGATGGCGCGGTGATCAATGCGGTGAAGAAGGCGGCCCTGGCCGAGGGCGCCAGCGTCAAGATCATCGCCCCCAAGATCGGTGGCGTGACCCTGAAGGACGGCGAGAAGCTGCCGGTCGACGGCCAGTTGGCCGGCACGCCCTCGGTGCTGTTCGACGCTGTGGCGCTTGTGCTTTCCAACGATGGCTGCGCCGACCTGCTGAAGGAGAGCGCGGCGGTGGACTTCGTGGCCAACGCCTTCGTGCATCTGAAGGCGATCGGCTTCACGGCGGAATCCCAGCCCCTGCTGGACAAGGCCAACGTCGAGCCGGACGCCGGGATCGTGGACCTGGCCAAGGGCGCCGACGGTTTCCTCCCACCGGCCCGCACCCGCCAGTGGGACCGTGAGCCGAAGGTGCGCATGTTGGCTTAGAGGCGACGCCCCACGTCATCCCCGATCGCCTGTCGGCGTCCGGGATGACGGGGGTTGGACTACCCCATCGCCATCATCAGGCCGAAGGCGCGCATGTCGCCGGTGGTGGTGGGGGCCATCTTGTTCATGGCGTAGGCGACCGTGGTGCGAGCGTCCATGTCGATGATGATCAGCGAGCCGCCATAGCCGCCCCAATAGATGGAGTTGGGGTTGCGCATGGGGACCGTGGCGCTGGGCAGGCCAAAGCCCATACCGAAGCGGGCCGGGCCGCCGAGGATCAGGTCGGTTCCCTCCACCTGCAGCTCCAGGGCCTTGCGACAGCCGGCCTCGGACATGAAGCGCTTGCCCTTGGCGACGCCGCCATTGGCCAGGATCGTGTGGATCTCGGCCACCGAGCGGGCGTTGCCCGTGCCGCCCGCCGCGGGGATCTCCGCGCCGCGCCAGGCCCGCGTGCGGGTGGCGAGCGGGTCGATGCCCGGATTGCGCGACATGTTGGCGACAAGCTCGGACTGCTCCCCGTCGGCGATGCCGGCGCCGGCGGGCGGCGGGATCAGGTCGGCGACGCGGGCGTCTTCGCTGGCCGGCAGACCGATGTGGAAGTCGGCGCCCAGGGGCTCGGCGATCTCCTGGCGGAAGACCGTGCCCAGAGACTTGCCGGTGATGCGGCGGACCACCTCTCCCACCAGATAGCCCTGGGTCAGGGCGTGATAGCCCGGCGCCGAGCCTGGCTGCCAATAGGGCGCCTGGGCGGCCAGCAGGGCCGTGGCCTTGTCCCAGTCGTAGAGGTCCTCGACGGTGATGGGTTCCTTCCAGCCCGAGAGGCCGGCTGCGTGGCTCATCAGGTGGCTGACCTTGACCTCGGCCTTCCCGTTGGCCGCGAACTCCGGCCAGTACCTGGCCACCGGGGCGGCGAAGTCGAGTTCACCCCGGTCGGCCAGCAGCAGGGCGGTGAGCGCCGTCATGGTCTTGGTGGTGGAGTAGACGTTGACGATGGTGTCCTTCTCCCAGGGCCGGGTCCTGGCCTCGTCGGCCCAGCCGCCCCAGAGGTCGACCACGGTCTCGCCGTCGGCCGTGGCGCAGAAGGAGGCGCCCACATCGGCGCCGGAGGCCAGGTTGGCCTGGAAGGCGTCGCGCACCTTGGAATACTTGTCGACCGTGAAGCCACCCACCGAACCGTCAGCCATTGTCGCCTCCCCTTGTTATTTGGGGGGAGCTTAGCTTCTCAGGCCGATTGCGAAAGGCCGTTGGGCGCAGGATGGTCATCTGCCGTCATCGCGAAGGGCGGCGTCAAAATCCTGCCCACCATAGAATATCCTGACAATCTGGACTTCGCCGCCACTCACACGGAATGCAATTGTAGCGCGGCGCTCAAAGCCTACGGTCCGCAGGCCAGGAGCCAGGTCATCGCGGCGCGCTCCGCGTTCGGGAAACGTGGTCAGGGACCGGCAAAACTGCTCTATCCGGTCGATGTAGCTTCCCGCCACGGCCGCGCTGGCCTCGTCAGCTATGTAGTCAAAGAGGTTTAGAAGATCGTCCAGCGCCGCCGGGCGAAAGGCGATCTGGCCCGTCACGTCTAGGAGGCGCTTCGCTTTGTGGCATGGGCGCGAACGCGGGCGAAGGCGTCGTCGATGGGTATATCCGCGCGAGAGTCGGCGAGCGACTGTTCGACCTTGCGCCGCATCCAGTCGTCGAGAGCGGTTTCCTCACGATCCAGGGCGCGGAGACCGGCCCGCAGCACTTCACTGGCCGAGGCGTAGCGGCCGGAGCGCACACGGGCGTCCACGACATCCTGAAGCTCTCCCAGGGTGACGGTGACAGGACGGCTGGAGCGGGGCACGGCGATCTCCTCGAATCGCGACAAAGTATGACACTGTCATTCAGGCAGCAAGCCGCGCCACCCTATTTCCGTCCCTTGAACCCCGTGGCCACAAGGTAGGTCTCAGAGGAGTCCGCGCGGCTGGCCTTGGGCTTCATGTTCTTCACGTCGGTGAAGTGATGCTTGAGGCTGGCGATGACGAGCGAAGTCTCGCCGCCTTGGAAGGCCTTGGCGATGAAGGAGCCGCCAGGCTTGAGCACGCTGATGGCGAAGTCCACGCCGATCTCGATCAGGCCCATGATCCGCAGGTGGTCGGTCTTGCGGTGGCCGACGGTGTTGGGGGCCATGTCCGACAGCACCACGTCGGGCGGCCCGCCCAGCATCTGGATCAGCAGGGGGCCGCAGGCGGGGTCGGTGAAGTCCATCTCGATGATCTGGGCCGGCGAGATCGGATCGACCGGCAGCAGATCGACACCGACGATATTGGTGACGCCGCGTTCGACGGCGACCTGGGTCCAGCCGCCGGGGGCCGCGCCCAGGTCGATGACGCGGATCCCCGGCTTGAGCACATGCAGGCGGTCATCAAGCTCGGTGAGCTTGTAGGCCGCACGGGAGCGGTAGCCGTGGGCTCGGGCCTTCGCGGCGAAAGGATCGTTCACCTGGCGCGACAGCCAGGCCTGGGAGGACGGGGTCCGCATCTTGGCGGTCTTCAAGCGCGCGGGCTTGCCGCGGCCTTCTTCGGTGCCGCCCATGGGCGGCTTGACCATGCGCTTGCGGGCCGGGGGGAGTTCGTCGGTCATTCGGCGGCCTGGGGCATGGGTTTGCCGCGACGGCCGCGGCGGCGTTTGCGGCGGCGTCCGCCACCGCTCTCGGACATCAGGGACATCAGGATGCCCTCGCGCAGGCCGCGGTCGGCGACGCGGACGCGGCTGCAGGGCCAGAGCTCCTGCACCGCCTGGAGGATGGCGGCGCCGGCCAGGACCAGGTCGGAGCGGTCGGGGCCGATGCAGGGCTGATCGGCCCGTTGCTGGGCGGTGAGGCCCAGCAGCAGGTCGGCGGCGGCCTCGCACTCTGCCCGGGTCATCCAGATGCCGTCGACGCGCGAGCGGTCGTAGCGCGGCAGGCGCAGGTGCATGCCGGCCAGGCTGGTGATGGCGCCCGAGGTGCCGATCAGGTGGGCGCGGTCCTCGTCGAAGATCGGCCGCAGCGGGTCGGCGTGACGGAAGGCGGCGAGGTCGAGCTTCACCCGGTCCACCATGGCGCGGAACCAGGCCTCGGTGGGCTCCTCGCCCTCCGGGAACTGCTCGGCCAGGGTGACGACGCCGATGGGGATGGAGAGCCAGGCCTTGATGGGCAGTTTCGAAGCCACGAAGGTGCTGAGTTCGCCCCCCAGGCCCTCGCCCTTCAAGTCCACCCAGGAGAGCTCCGTGGAGCCGCCACCCACGTCCACCACCAGGGCGGCGTCGGCGGTGCGGTCCAGCAGGTTGAGGCAACCGGCCACGGAGAGCTGAGCCTCTTCCCGGGGCGCGATGATCTGCAGCCGCAGGCCGGTCTCCTCGAAGACGCGGTCGATGAATTCCTGGCCGTTCTCGGCCATGCGGCAGGCCTGGGTGGCGATGGCCTTCAGCTTCACGACGCGGCGGCGTCGGACCTTCTCGGCGCTGATCTTCAGGGCGCCCATGGCGCGTTCCATGGCGGCTTCCGACAGCCGGCCACTGGCGCTGAGCCCCTCGCCCAGGCGGACAATTCGCGAATAGGCCTCCACGACCCGGAAGCTCTTGCCGGACGGCGTGGCGATCAGAAGCCTGCAGTTGTTGGTCCCGAGATCGAGGGCGCCATAGCAGGGCGCATCCCCCCCAGAGCCTTCCCGGCCATGCTTCACGGCGCCGGGCGTGGGCGCGCTTCTGGCCTGATCGCTCATTCCGGCGCCAGGCAAGCGCGTAAAATTAGAGGGCGAAACACGCATCGCGTGTTTCTGCGAGCCTCAGACATGGACCAACCTTAAGTCCTTCGCAGTCGCCGGTACGGGCGCCTCGTTTCAAGGCGACTGTAGCAAGACCATTCGCCTGCCGGAAGGCGCGCTCTTGAACACGGACGCGTGAGCGTTACGTTCACCTCCCAGTTAGGTACGACGGTGTAGATTCTGTTCATGGACGCTCGACTCGAAAAGCCAAACGCTGGCCACCTGCCCAACCCCGCGGCGATCGCGGACGTGCGGCTGGCCAAGTTCGCCATCGGCGATGTCGTGAAGCACCGCGTTTTCGCGTTCCGCGGCGTGATCTTCGACGTCGACCCCACCTTCGCCAATACCGAGGAGTGGTGGCAGTCGATCCCGGAGCACATCCGGCCGCGCAAGGACCAGCCGTTCTACCACCTGCTGGCCGAGAACGATGACAACTCCTATGTCGCCTACGTCTCCGAGCAGAACCTGCTGCCCGACGAAAGCGGAGAGCCCGTGGGCCATCCGCAGGCCCCGCTGATCTTCGAATCCTTCGCCGAGGGCCACTACACCCTGCGCCCGCGCATCAGCCACTAGGCCCAACCTGAGCCCTCCCCCTCGATGGGGGAGGGTTGGGT
>NZ_JBBKVV010000019.1:0-27688 GCF_037968635.1 Phenylobacterium sp. | reverse complement strand
TTGCTGGCAATCCTTGGGGTGGGCCCCGTGGTGGCCGCGGGTTGGTTGGTCTCCACGGTGGTCGGTGCGGCCGCGGGCGCCGGGGCCGCTCCGACCACGGTGGAGACCAGCCAGCCGGCGGCGACCACGGGGCCCAGCCCAGGGATGGCCAGCATGCCGAGACCGGCGAGCAGGCCGCCGCCCGCGCCGATCAGGCCGCCCGCAGTGGCGCCCTCGGCCGCGCCTTCGGCGGTCTCATTGTCGTCGTCGAGGTCGGCGGTGTGGTGACGGTGGCCGTCGTGCCAGTTGTCGGCGTTGCTGGCCACCAGGCTGATATCGTTGTGGGAAATGCCCGCGCGCTCCAGTTCGGAGACGGCGGTCATGGCTTGGGTATGGGTGTCGAACAGGCGCGAAATGGTGCGGCTCATGATGAGCTCCTTGGGTTTGAGGGTTAGCGGGCGGTGACGGCGCCCTTGAAGTCGAGCGAGACGTCCATGGTCTTGCCGTCCTTCATGGCCTTGGCGGTCCAGAGACCGTCGGCGCCCTTGGTGAGGCCGGTGACGCCGGTGTAGCCGGCGGACTCGATGTGGCCCCTGGCCTGGCCCTCGGTGAAGGAGTTGGAGGCGGCCTCGGGGGCGGTGTCGGAGGCGGTCGCGCCGGTGTCGATCGCGTCATTGGCGGCGGGCGGGGAGACCGCGCCGCCCGGGGCCGCGACGTTGGCGCCGGCGTCGACGGCGGCATTGGAGGTGTCGGCGGCGGTTTCAGAGGCGGGCTTGGAGCAGGCCCCCATGAGGGCCAGGGTGAGGGCGGCGCCCGTGAGGGCTACCAGGGTCTTTCGCATTGCAGTTTCCTCCGGAGATTGAGGCTGACCAGCGCCCAACATCCGGAGTTCGTTCCCACAGCCTGGCTTAGAAAAATCAGCGGCCGGGCCGGCTCACCCCAGCAAGGTCTCGATGACCCTGGCCACGCCGTCGTCCTCGTTGGCGGCGGTGGTCTCGTCGGCGGCGGATAGGACGTGGGGGTGGGCGTTGGCGACGGCGACGCCGCGGCCGGCGACGGTGAGCATGGGGATGTCGTTGGGCATGTCGCCGAAGGCGATGATCTCGTGGGCCTCGATCCCCAGGTCGGCGCCCAGGTGCAGCAGGCCGCTGGCCTTGGAGACGCCCAGGGCTCCGAACTCCACGAAGGGGGCGCCGGAGTGGGTGACGGCCACGCGATCACCGGCCAGGGACCGGATCAGGGCGTGCAGGTGGTCGATCTCGTGGACCGGATGATGGACCAGAATCTTGATCAGGTCTTCGTCACAGAGGCTGTGGACAAGGTCCACGCGCGGCTCATGGTGGTGGACGAAACCCTCGAACATCGCGGTGGGGAAGGCGTCCTCGCGGCCAACCTTGTGGCCGTGCTCGGTGGCGAAGCTGAAGTGCGGATCTGAGTTGCGAAGTTCGCCGATCAGCTCCAGGGCGATGGCGGTGGGCAGGGGCTCCGCGCGCATGACCCGGCTCTCGGCCAGGTCGTAGATCAGGGCGCCGTTGGAGCAGACGGCCAGGCCGGTGATGCCCAGGTCGTCGGCGATGTGGTGGACGTCGCGGGGCGGCCGCGCGGTGACGAAGGCCACGGCGATGCCCGCCTCACGGGCATTGGCCAGGGCGGTGCGCGTGCGCGTCGAGATCGAGCCGTCGCGACGCAGCAGGGTGCCGTCGAGGTCGGTGGCGATGAGGCGGATCATGGCTGGTTTTGATCGCACGCGCGGAGGCCGTCAAGCGGGCGCCCGCGCCTCAATCAGGTGGCGGGCCTGCCGAGGACGTGATCTCGTGGCGGTCAGGGAGGACCCAAGCATGAGCGCCGACTTCGGAGACAACCGCCCCGACCTGGCGGCCTGGTGGATGCCCTTCACCGCCAACCGGCGGTTCAAGGCGCAGCCGCGTCTGTTGGCGCAGGCCAGCGGCATGTACTACCGCACGGTGGAGGGCCAGGAGGTGCTGGACGGGACCTCGGGGCTGTGGTGCGTCAATGCGGGGCATGGGCGCGCGGAGATCGCTGACGCCGTACATCGGCAGTTGATGACGCTCGACTTCGCGCCGTCCTTCCAGATGGGCCACCCGATCGGGTTCGAGTTCGCGCAGCGGCTTACGCAGATTTCGCCGCCGGGCATGGACCGGGTGTTCTTCACCAATTCCGGGTCGGAGTCGGTGGATACGGCGCTGAAGATCGCCATGGCCTATCACCGGGCGCGCGGCGAGGGGCAGAGGGTCAAGCTGATCGGCCGGGAGAAGGGCTATCACGGCGTCGGGTTCGGCGGCCTGTCGGTGGGGGGGCTGGTGAACAACCGGCGGACCTTCGTCACCCTGCCCGGCGTCGATCACCTGCCGTCGACCTATGACCTGGCGCGCAACGCCTTTTCGCGGGGGCTGCCCACCCACGGGGCGGAGAGGGCCGACGCGCTCGAGGGGCTGATCGCCCTGCACGGGGCCGAGACCATCGCCGCCGTCATCGTCGAGCCGGTGGCGGGATCGGCGGGCGTGCTGCCGCCGCCGTTGGGCTATCTGGCGCGCTTGCGGGAGATCTGCGACCGGCACGGCATCCTGCTGATCTTCGACGAGGTGATCACCGGGTTCGGACGGGTGGGCGCGCCCTTCGCCGCCCAGGCCTTCGGGGTGACCCCGGACATCATGACCACGGCCAAGGGGCTGACCAACGGGGTGGTGCCGATGGGGGCGGTGTTCGTGAAGCGGAGCGTGCACGACGCCATCGTCCAGGGGCCGGAGGGCGCGATCGAGTTCTTCCACGGCTACACCTATTCCGGCCATCCGGTGGCCTGCGCGGCGGGACTGGCGGTGCTGGAGATCTATGCCCGCGAGGACCTGTTCGCCCGGGTGGCGGCCATGGCGCCCCTGTGGGAGGCGGCGCTGCATGGGCTGCACACCCGACCTCACGTCATCGACATCCGCAATGTGGGCCTGATGGGCGCCATCGAGCTGTCGCCCCGCGACGGGGCGCCGGGGGCTCGTGGCTATGAGGTGCTGGTGAAGGCCCTGGCGGCGGGCCTACTGGTGCGGGCGACGGGCGACATCATCGCGCTGTCGCCGCCGCTGATCATATCGGAGGCGCAGATCGGCGAGCTGACCGAGATCCTGGGCGGCGTGCTGGCGGGGATCGACTGAGCGGCTATAGAGGACCGTCCTTCCGGAGCGTCCCATGTCCCACACCCTGCTGATCTCCCACCCGATGCTGTCGCCCATGCAGGCGGGGCTGGAGGCGCAGGGCTATGGCGTCGTGCGGCGCTGGGAGATGGCCAAGGGCGAGGCGCAGGCCGTGGAGGCCATCGTCCATGCCGGCGAAATCTATCTGACGCCCGACTTCCTGGAGACGCTGCCGAACCTGAAGCTGATCGCCAATGTCAGCGTCGGCTATGACGGGGTCGACGTGCCCTGGTGCCGGGCGCGAGGGATCGAGGTGTCCCACGCCGACGGGCTGAACGCCGAGGATGTGGCCGACCATGCCCTGGGCCTGCTGATCGGCGGCTGGCGCAATATCGCCGCCGGTGACCGCATGCTGCGGGCCGGGCGCTGGAACCATGACCGCATGGCGGTCGGACCGGGCCTGAGCGGCCGCAAGGTGGGGATCATGGGGCTGGGACACATCGGCGTGGCGGTGGCCAGGCGGGTCGAGGCCTTCGGCATGACCGTCGCCTGGTGGGGCCCGAACGCCAAGCCCGACGCCGCCTGGCCCCGCGCGGCGAGCCTGCTGGCCTTGGCGGAGGCCAGCGACATCCTGGTGGTGGCTTGCCGCGCCGATGTTTCCAACCGCCAGGCGGTGGACGCCGCGGTGATTGAGGCCGTGGGACCCAAGGGGATGATCGTCAACGTCTCGCGCGGTTCGGTGATCGACGAGGACGCCCTGATCGCGGCCCTGAAGGACGGCCGCCTGGGCCGGGCGGGACTCGACGTCTTCGCGCAGGAGCCGACGCCTGCGGAGCGCTGGGAGGGCGTGCCGAACACCGTGCTGACCCCCCACAGCGCCGGCGGCACGGTGGGCTCCCTGCCGTCGATGATCGCCCAGACCTTCGAGAACCTGCGCCGCCACTTCGCCGGTGAGGCGCTGTTGAGCCCGGTCTCGGCCTAGAACCAGGAGTTCAGGATCATGGCTAAAGTGCTTGGAATTGGTGGTGTTTTCTTCAAGGCTTCAGACCCGGCGGCCCTGGCCGCCTGGTACGATCGCGTGCTGGGGTTCGGCGGCGGCGCGTGGGCTGGCGCGATGTGGCCGCACGGAGACCGGGGCTACACCATCTGGTCGCCGTTCAAGGCCGACACCACCTATTTCGAGCCGTCGACCTCGCCGTTCATGATCAATTTCATTGTCAATGATATGGACGGCGTGCTGGCCCGCGCCGCCGCCGAAGGGGTGGAACCCACCGGCCGCGACGACTCCGACGCCAATGGCCGCTTCGCCTGGCTGATGGATCCGGCGGGCCTGAAGATCGAGCTCTGGCAGCCGGCGGAGGCCCTTCCCGAGGCTTGACATAAAGACATAAAGATATCTTTATGTGATCATGAGTCTCTCGGCGATCCAGGCTGTGGAAGTGTTGCGTGCGGCGGGCGAGCCGTCGCGCCTGCGTATCCTCGCCCTGCTCTCCCATGAGGAGCTGGCGGTGCTGGAGCTGTGCAAGGTTCTGGACCAGAGCCAGCCCCGCGTCTCGCGCCATCTGAAACTGCTGGCCGAGGCCGGTCTGGTGGAGCGGTTCCCGGACGGCGCCTGGGTCTTCTACCGGCTGGTGGCCGGGGGGCTGGCGCGGCGTCTGGCCGACGAGACCCTGGCCGCCGTCGATCCCGCCGATCCGATCCTGGTCCGTGACGCCGAACGCCTGCAGGCGGTGCGCGACGAGCGCTCCACCGAGGCCGGGGAGTATTTCGCCCGCAACGCCGCCCGCTGGGACGAGATCCGCTCGCTCTATGTCTCCGAAACCGCCGTCGAGGCCGCGGTGCTGAAGGCCGCCGGACCTGGCCCCTTCAAGCGGCTGGTGGACCTCGGCTCAGGCACCGGCCGGATGCTGACGCTCCTCGGGCCGAATGCCCAAGCGGCCGTTGGGCTCGATTTGTCACAGCAGATGCTGAACATCGCCCGGCGACACGTGGCCGACTCCGGACTGGAGCGTTGCGAGCTGCGCCACGGAGATATCTTCGGCACCCGCCTGCCGGGCCAGAGCGCCGATCTCGTGGTGGTCCACCAGGTGCTGCACTATCTGGGCGATCCCGCCGCCGCCGTGCGCGAAGCCGCCCGGCTGGTGGCAGAGGACGGCCGGCTGATCATCGTCGACTTCGCCCCCCACAGCCTGGAATTCCTGCGTGAGCAGCACCAGCACCGTCGTCTCGGTTTCGCCGAGGCCGAGATGGAGCGCTGGATGAACGAGGCCGGCCTGACCCGGGTTCGCGCCGAGGCCCTGCCGCCCGCACGGGGCGAGGGCCTGACCGTCAAGATCTGGACCGCCGAGCGCGTCCGCCAAGCCGAGAGGAGCGCCGCATGAGCCCGCTGGAAACCGCGCTGGGACCGGTGGCGCGCGCCGGCGCGGGCCTGGCCAAGCGCCCCTCCGTCTCGTTCGAGTTCTCGCCGCCGAAGGGGCCGAAGAGCGAGGAGAGCCTGTGGGAGGCCATCCGTCGGCTGGAGCCCCTGAACCCGTCCTTCGTCTCGGTGACCTATGGGGCCGGCGGCTCGACCCGTGACCGCACCCACCGGACGGTGGTGCGGATGCTCAATGAGACGACCCTGCGGCCTGCCGCCCACCTGACCTGCGTCGAGGCCAGCCGCGCCGAGGTGGACGAGGTGATTCAAGACTACTGGGACGCCGGCATCCGCCACATCGTGGCCCTGCGCGGCGATCCGCCGGGTTCGCTGGGCGGCGCCTACGTGCCCCGCACCGACGGCTACCAGAACGCCACGGAGCTGACGGCCGGCATCCGCGCGATCGGCGACTTCGACGTCAGTATCGGCGTCTATCCGCAGATCCACCCGGAGAGCCCGTCCGTGGATCACGACATCGATGTCCTGAAGGCCAAGATCGACGCCGGGGCCACCCGGGCGATCAGCAACTTCTTCTTCGACATCGACGGCTACCTGCGGTTCGTCGAGAAGATCCGCAAGGCCGGGGTCACGGTTCCGATCCTGCCCGGCATCATGCCGGTGAGCAGCTATGAGGGGCTGAAGAACATGTCCCAGCGCATCGGCGTCACGCTGCCGGGCTGGCTGGGCAACCTGTTCGAAGGCCTCGATGACGACCCCGAAACCCGCAAGCTGCTGGCCTGCTCCGTCGCCGCCGAGATGTGCGCGCGGCTGGTGGAGGAGGGGTTCTCGGACTTCCATTTCTATACCCTGAACAGGGCCGACCTCGTTTACGCCATCTGCCGGGTGCTGGGCGTGCGGGAAGAGCCGACGGAGAAAGCCGCATGAGCCTGCGCTCGGAACGAATTGAAAAGCTGAAGCAAATCTCGCGAGAGCGGGTGCTGATCCTCGACGGCTCCTGGGGGGTGATGTTCCAGAAGCGCAAGCTGGACGAGGCCGACTATCGCGGCGAGCGGTTCAAGAACCATCCCGGCCAGCTGAAGGGCAACAACGATATCCTGTGCCTGACGCGGCCCGACATCGTCGGTGATCTGCACGACCAGTACTATGGCGCGGGCGCGGACATCAGCGAGACCAACACCTTCTCGGCCACCACCATCGCCCAGGCCGACTACGAGTTGGAGAGCGCGGTCCGCGACATCAATTTCGAGGGCGCACGGATCGCCCGTGAGCGGGCCGACGCCTGGACCGCCAAGGAGCCGCACAAGCCGCGCTTCGTGGCGGGCTCGGTGGGGCCGCTGAACAAGATGCTGTCGATGTCGTCGGACGTGAACGATCCCGGGGCGCGGCTGGTGACCTTCGACGAGGTCTACACCGCCTATCGCGAGCAGATGGTCGCCCTGCACGACGGGGGCGTGGACATGTTCCTGATCGAGACGATCACCGACACGCTGAACTGCAAGGCCGCCATCAAGGTGATCCTGGACATGGAGGACGAGGGCTACGAGCCTCTGCCGATCTGGATCTCCGGGACCATCACCGACCGCTCGGGCCGCACCCTGTCGGGCCAGACGGTGGAGGCGTTCTGGAACTCGGTGAAGCACGCCAAGCCCTTCGCCATCGGCTTGAACTGTGCGCTCGGCGCCGACCTGATGCGGCCGCACATCGCCGAGCTTTCCCGCGTGGCCGACACCCTGGTGAGCGCCTATCCCAACGCCGGCCTGCCCAACGCCTTTGGGGAATATGACGAGGAAGCCCACCAGACGGCCCACGAACTGCACGAGTGGGCCAGCCGGGGCCTGGTGAACATCCTGGGCGGCTGCTGCGGCACGACGCCCGACCACATTCGCCACGTGGCCGACGCCGTGAAGGGTGTTAAGCCCCGGCAAATCCCCGAACGCCCGAAGGCCATGCGCCTGGCGGGCCTGGAGCCGTTCGAGCTGGCCTAAGAGTTTCGCTTCCTTCTCCCCTTGCGGGAGAAGGTGGCCTGCGACAGCAGGTCGGATGAGGGGTCGCACCGAGCTATTCGGTCAGACCTCGCCAAAAGCGCGGATAGGGGAGCGTGACCCCTCATCCGTCAGCTTCGCTGCCACCTTCTCCCGCAAGGGGAGAAGGGCCGAGTTGAACGAGCGGATTTGATGAGACCTATCTTCATAAATGTCGGCGAGCGGACCAACGTCACCGGCTCGGCCAAATTCCGTAAGCTTGTCGCCGAGGGGGATTATCCCGCGGCGCTCTCGGTGGCGCGCCAGCAGGTGGACGCCGGCGCCTCGGTGATCGACATCAACATGGACGAGGGGCTGCTGGACAGCGTCGCGGCCATGAAGACGTTCCTCAATCTGATCGCCGCCGAGCCGGACATCGCCCGGGTGCCGATCATGATCGACTCTTCCAAGTGGGAGGTGATCGAGGCGGGTCTGAAGTGCGTGCAGGGCAAGGCCATCGTCAATTCGATCTCCATGAAGGAGGGCGAGGACAAGTTCCGCGAACAGGCCAAGGCCTGCCTGCGCTATGGCGCCGCCGTGGTGGTGATGGCCTTCGACGAGGTCGGCCAGGCCGACACCGCCCAGCGCAAGATCGAGATCTGTACCCGCGCCTATCGCATCCTGGTGGACGAGGTCGGTTTCCCGGCAGAGGACATCGTCTTCGACCCCCACATCTTCGCGGTGGCGACGGGGATCGACGAGCACAACAACTACGCGGTCGACTTCATCGAGGCCGTGCGGGTGATCAAGGACACCCTGCCGCTGGCCCGCATCTCGGGTGGCGTCTCGAACGTGTCGTTCAGCTTCCGCGGCAACGAGCCGGTGCGGCGCGCGATCCACGGGGTGTTCCTCTATCACGCCATCGCCGCCGGCATGGACATGGGCATCGTCAACGCCGGCGACCTGCCGGTCTATGACGACATCCCCGAGGAGCTGCGCGAGGCGGTGGAGGACGTGATCCTCAACCGGCCGCAGCGGACCAATATCTCCAACACCGAGCGGCTGGTGGAGCTGGCGCCCAAGTACAAGGGCGGCAAGTCCGAGGCCAAGGGGCCCGACCTGGCCTGGCGCGAACTGCCGGTGGCCAAGCGCCTGGCCCACGCCCTGGTCAACGGCCTGACCGACTTCATCGAGGCCGACACCGAGGAAGTGCTGCTGTCGGTCGAGCGGCCGCTGCACGTCATCGAAGGTCCGCTGATGGACGGGATGAACGTGGTGGGCGACCTGTTCGGCTCGGGGAAGATGTTCCTGCCGCAGGTGGTGAAGTCGGCCCGGGTGATGAAGCAGGCCGTGGCCTATCTGATGCCGTTCATGGAGGCCGAGAAGGAGGGCAAGCCGCGGGAGAACGCCGGCAAGATCCTGATGGCCACCGTCAAGGGCGACGTCCACGACATCGGCAAGAACATCGTCGGCGTGGTCCTGCAGTGCAACAACTACGAGGTCATCGACCTGGGCGTGATGGTCGCCTGCGACCGCATCCTGGACGAGGCCATCGCCCACAATGTCGACATCGTCGGCCTGTCGGGCCTGATCACGCCCAGCCTGGACGAGATGGTCTATGTGGCCAGCGAGATGGAGCGGCGCGGGTTCACCATTCCGCTGCTGATCGGCGGCGCCACCACCAGCAAGACCCACACGGCGGTGAAGATCGAGCCCGGCTACCAGGGCGGCTCCACCACCTATGTGCTGGACGCCAGCCGCGCCGTGGGCGTGGTCTCGGGCCTGCTGTCGAAGACCGAAAGCGAGCGCATCCAGGCCGAGACCCGGGCCGACTACGTCAAGGTCCGCGAGCAGTTCGCGCGGGGCAACACCAACCGGGTCCGCGCCACCCTGGCCGACGCCCGGGCCAACAGCTTCAAGCCCTCGGGCTGGCAGGCGACGCCCCCCAGCTTCATCGGGACGCGCACCTTTACCGCCTATGACCTGGGCGACCTGGCGGCGCACATCGACTGGACGCCGTTCTTCGCCAGCTGGGAACTGATCGGCCACTATCCGCAGATCCTGGAGGACGATGTGGTGGGCAAGGCCGCCACCGACCTCTTCAAGGACGCCCAGGTGATGCTCAAGCAGATCATCGCCGAGAAGTGGTTCGAGGCGCGCGGCGTGGTGGGCTTCTGGCCGGCCAATGCCGACGGCGACGACGTGGTGGTGTGGACCGACGAGACGCGGACCGTCGAACTGACCCGCCTGCACACCCTGCGCCAGCAGATGGCCAAGGGGGAGGGCGGCCGGGCCAATGTGGCCCTGGCCGACTTCATCGCGCCCATCGGCGAGCGCGACTGGATCGGCGGCTTCGCGGTGACCGCCGGCCACGGCGAGCCGGAGATCGCCAAGGCCTTCAAGGACAAGGGCGACGACTATTCGGCGATCCTGGCCGCGGCCCTGGCCGATCGTCTGGCCGAGGCCTTCGCCGAGGCCATGCACCGCAAGGTGCGCACCGAGCTGTGGGGCTACGCCCCCGACGAGCCCTTCGATATCGAGGCGCTGATCGGCGAGAAGTACCGCGGCATCCGCCCGGCCGCCGGCTACCCCGCCCAGCCCGACCACACCGAGAAGGCCGAACTGTTCCGCATCCTGGACGCGCCCGCCCAGACCGGCATGGAACTGACCGAGAGCTTCGCCATGAACCCGCCGGCCTCGGTTTCGGGACTCTATTTCGGCCACCCGGAGGCGCACTATTTCGGCGTCGGGCGGATCGAGAAGGACCAGGTCGAGGACTATGCCCGTCGCAAGGGCTGGGACCTGAAGACCGCCGAACGCTGGCTGGCCCCGATCCTGAACTACGAGCGGGGGAAGTAGCCGCCATCCTCGGGCGTGTGTTCACCGGGACAAACAATTGCTCGCCGTCGTAATCTGAATGTCTGGAGTCGGCGGGGCCTGTGCTTCTGGCTGCACGCGACCCTCAAGCGACCTCAGAGAGATCTGCCCTAGGGTACGTGTATCGACATCATCGCCGCCGCTACTGAGGTGAGCCGCGCGGAGCTAGCCGAGGGCCACATGACCAACGCTCCAGCAAACGTCGAAGGCCACTCGGGAGTGGCTGTAGACTGTGCAGCACGCTTCCGTAGT
Source organism: Phenylobacterium sp. (assembly GCF_037968635.1). Classification (GTDB taxonomy): domain Bacteria; phylum Pseudomonadota; class Alphaproteobacteria; order Caulobacterales; family Caulobacteraceae; genus Phenylobacterium. The sequence continues at coordinate 17,099 of NZ_JBBKVV010000019.1, read as the reverse complement.
AGGAACAACTTGCGGGCCGGAGCGTTGTTAATTGGTAGCCAATACCGGGCTTCGGCAAAGTATTCGGCGTGATAATGTATTCAGATACCGGAGACATGACTCTACTTCGCAGATTTGGCACTGATCCCGGATCGCTTCGCGCGAAAACCTATATTCCGAACAACCTCTCGAAGAACGGTCCGCTCGTCGTCGTGCTGCATGGCAGCAACCAGTCTGCGGAAAGCTATAATAACGGATCAGGCTGGTCTGCTCTCGCCGACGAAACTGGGGTAGCGCTCCTGTTTCCGGGGCAAAGGCGGTCCAACAACGCCATTCGCAGTTTCAATTGGTTCAAGCCTGGTGATAGCCACCGCGGCTTCGGCGAACCGCTCTCTATTCGTCAGATGATCAGGCAGGTGGTTGACGATCACGCCATTGACCCGTCACGCGTTTTCATCACGGGCCTGTCCTCAGGTGGCGCCATGACTTCTGTGATGCTGGCGACCTATCCGGAGGTGTTCGCGGGAGGCGCCATTATCGCCGGGCTGCCCTACCGGAGCGCAGGGACGCTGATGCAGGCGATCTTTCGCATGAAGGGATATGGCGGCCCGTCGGACCGCACGCTCGACGCCCTGGTGCGCGGCGCCTCGAACTTCGCCGGCCACTGGCCGACAATCTCGGTCTGGCACGGCGGCCGCGATACAACCGTCGACAAATCCAACGCCGATTCCATCGTTCGGCAATGGCAGAAGATCCACAAGGTCGAAGGACCGCCGACTCGTATTGAGAAGGTCGACGGCGTTCCTCGGCAGGTCTGGTGCGACGCGGACGGGCGAGTGGCGATCGAGGAGTACATTATCAGTAGAATGGGCCACGGCACGCCTATCAGGGGCGGGGGAGACGATGGCCTCGGGGAAGAAGGGAAATATATGCTGGAAGTTGGTATTTCCTCGACCCGCCGCATCGCGGATTTCTGGGGACTTACGCAGTAGGAGGCTGTGGATGTTGTCAGCCGCGCCTGGAAGAACTCACGCAGCAGAGCCAAGGAAATGGCGACTGCCATACGGCGCCGCCAATCCTGGTCACTTTTGTCGGTCACAGGACGCACTATCCCTTTGGCGGCGCGGGCCACTTGGGGCTGTGGCGTTCAAAGATCACTGTGCATGGAACGATCTTGGCCAAGCGCCTCGGCCCGTCATTCTGTTCTGACCGCTCACGACCCCCAACAGACGATGGGAAGTTCCGCTCTCGGGCGCCCGCGACCGGATTTGCCAGTACCGGTCTACTCCCCCAAATTTTGGGCTTGTCCTGAGAATCCCTCCTTCGGCCACTTCGCGTCGGGACCGGAAGACTGGAACCACGAACCACACGAACGACACGAACTGGGGACCAGGTGACCGCCTTCGAAGAACCCGCCCGGCTGGCGAGCTTGCATGCCGCCCAAGCCCGCGCCGAGGCCCTGTTCGCGGCCGTCGAGGCCAAGGGACTGGTGCGCGCGGGGGTACTGGAGAGCGAGCTTTCCAACGAGATCCATGCCCTGGCCGCCGAACAGTTCGGGGTCACAGCCCATTGGCACATGCGTCTGGTGCGCACCGGCGCCAACACGGTGGCCACCTTCCACGACCAGACCTCGGACCTGGTGATCGCCGAGGACGACATCCTCTTCGTCGATCTGGGCCCGGTGTTCGACGACTGGGAGGCCGACTTCGGGCGCACCTTCGTGCTGGGGGATGATCCGGTGAAACAGGCGCTCCGGCGCGACCTCGCCCTCGTGTGGGCCGATCTTCGCGCGTTCTACGAAGCCCATCCCGACATCACCGGCGAGCAGCTCTACGACGAAGCGCACAGGGCCGCCGAACGGCGCGGCTGGACCTTCGGCGGCAAGATCGCCGGCCACCTGGTGGGGGAGTTTCCGCACATCGCCTTCCCGGGGGAACGCTCGGTCTCGCTGATCGCGCCGGGCAACGACCTGCGGATGCGCGAGCGCGACGCCGACGGGCGCGAACGCTACTGGATCCTGGAGGTCCACCTGGTGGAGCCGCAGGGGCGGTTTGGGGCGTTCAGCGAGGAACTGCTGAGCCGGTAGCGGCGGGCAACCGTTCTTGTTTTGTTCTTGACGGATCGACTGCTCCATGAGAGGCTGCGAACCTCCCCAAACAACGTCCAGATGCTCATGTCGTCACAGTCGCCGCCGCTTGGGCGTCCCGACCGCCGTCCGCAGGTGCGCTACTCGCCGGCGTTGGGAAAGTTGATCTGCGAGAAGATCGCGGCCGGGCAGAGCGAGGCCTCCCTGGGGCGCGAGCCGGGAATGCCCTCGGTGCAGGCGATCTACAAATGGCGCGAGCGGGAGCCCGATTTCGGCGCGGCCTATGAGGGGGCGCGGGATCAGGCGCGGCGCGCGCGGCGGACGCGGGACCGGGCCGAAGATGAGGACCGGCGCTGGCGCCAGGCGCTGCGGCCGCGCAAGGATGGACGCAGGGGGCGGGTCTCCATCTACACCGATGAGCTGGGCGGGGTGATCCTGCGGCGCATCGCGGGCGGGGAGACGGTGCTGTCCATCGGCGCCGACGCCGAGATGCCCTGCGCGGCGACCATCTATCACTGGATCCGCGCCGATGACGGTTTCCACGACGCCTATCTGAAGGCCAAGGCGGTGGCCGCCGACATCTTCGCCGACGCCATGCTGGAGATCGCGCTCGAGTCCACCGAGACCACGGCGCGGGCCGACGCCCTCCGCATCTCGACCCTGCGCTGGACGGCCTCGATGCTGGCGCCCAAGAAGTACGGGGCGCGACGGCCGCTGCCGGCCGACGAGGAAGACCCCGACAAGCCGCCATGGGTGGTGGTGGTGCGGAAGTTCGGCCAGACCGAGGACGAGGCGCTGGCGACCATCGGGCGCGGGCCGCTGGCGAAGGCGGACCCGGAGAAGGAGCGGGATTGGTGGAGTACGCCGTGAGAGCGTCGAGCCGTGAACAACCTTGACGGTGCGGTCGTGCGGATCAACCTTCCGGTTGTCCGGGGAGGGCAGCATGATCAAGTTACCCAAGAAGTTCATTGATCGCGTCCAGGCGAAGTTGAAGCCATACCAGTCGGTGGTCACCTCGCATCGAAGTCGGGATGTTTCGGAAGCCGACACGGTGACTGTAGTGAAGGATGTGTTGGCCGACGTATTTGGCTACGACAAGTACTCCGAACTCACGAGCGAACATCAAATTCGGGGCACATTCTGTGATCTGGCAATCCAGATAGACGGTAAAATCAGGTTCCTGATCGAGGTGAAGGGCGCCGGCAGCACGTTGAGCGACGCCCACCTTCGGCAGGCCGTGAATTACGGGGCCCATCAAGGGATCGAATGGATCATCCTGACGAACGCCGTCGAATGGCGGTTCTACAAGGTGCTCTTCGCGCAGCCGATCTCCTGGGACGAGATCACGCGCTTCAATCTCGCTGACCTCAATCCTCGATCACAGGCGGATCTGGAGAAGATGTTCCTGCTCGCTCGGGAGGGTTTGCCCGGTGATGCGATCAACGCCTTCCATCAGCACGAGCAGGTCGTGAACCACTTCACCGTAGCCCAATTGCTCTTGTCGGATTCCATCGTTGGCAACGTCCGCCGCGAGCTTCGTCGGTTGTTCCCCGATCTCAAGGTGGAGGCGGCCGACATCGTCGAGATCATGTCTACCGGCGTGCTGAAGCGAGAAGTCGTGGACGGCGAGCGGGTCCAGGACGCCAAGCAGCGGATCAAGAAGGCGGAGCAGAAGCTGCAGAGGGCGTCGAAGAAAAGCGTCGAGGCCGTAACGACCTAGATGAGTACCGAATGCTGTTTCTGCGCGAAGGAAGTCGGCGGCGACGATCTGTTGGCCGTTCGCATTGCGATCTCCAATCTCAACGCGAGGGCAGAGGAGACCTTTCCGGTGCAAGAGGCCTATGCCCATGCGGATTGCATGAGTCGTAGCTTCAGGCCCGGCTTCGTCTTCGATGCTGAAGCGCTTGCGCCGGACTAAAGCCGTTCGGTTAGAGATGAATCTGGGTCCCGGCCTTCGCCGGGATGAGCGGGTTTATGGTTCCCGCTTCGCCAGCGTTCCCGCCACCCCCAGGCAGATCCGCAGCTGGCCCGCGAAGTAGAGCGCCCAGATGGCGAAGCCGATCCAGGGGTTGTGCTCCAGGGGGCCGGCGCGGGCGAAGATCAGCAGGTCGGAGGCGACGAACATCAGGGCGCCGAGGCCGACCTGCATTCGCGGGAAGCGGCTGATCCAGGCGGTGGCGGCCATGAGGGCCAGGCCCGCGGAATACAGGGCGACGCCCGGGGCGCCAGCGCGGTCGGCGGGCAGCAGGTAGGCGATGACCACCGTGGCCGGGATGATGAGGATCGCCAGCAGGAGCTGGCTGCGCTCCAGGCTTGGGCGGCGGTTGCGCAGGTACAGCGCGATGGCCACCAGGTGGCCCGCCAGGAAGGCCACGGCGCCGGCAGTCAGGCCGTGGGTCTCCAGCAGGACGTCGCCGGTGGCGCCCAGCGCCATGACGGCGGCCAGCAGCCAGCCGTCGAGGGTCCTGGCGCGCATCGCGGCGTAGACGGCCAGCAGGGCGACGCCGGAGCCCTTCCAGGCGATCATCGCGGGCTCGGGCAGGGCGAAGCGGTTGGCCACCAGGAAGCTGACGCCGCCGAGGATGGCCAGGGCCAGGACCAGTTTCGGCAGCAGGCCGGGCCGGTCCATGTGATCTCTCTCCCCCGTTTGATCGGCGCCAGTCTAGGCAGGTTTCACCTGAGGGCCCAAGGGGGCCGATGGAGCGCAGATTCGCCTGAGGGTTGTTCATGGCTGGCTTATGGTTAAGCTTGGCCGCGACGTCTGGGGAGAAGATGAGATGATCAAGAAACTGGTGGCGGAATTCATCGGCACGGCCTGGCTGGTGCTGGGCGGCTGCGGGGCCGCGGTGCTGGCGGCGGCCTATCCGGAGTTGGGGATCGGGTTTGTCGGGGTGTCGCTGGCCTTCGGGCTGACGGTGGTGACCATGGCCTACGCCATCGGCCATATCTCCGGCTGCCACCTCAATCCGGCGGTGTCGGTGGGGCTGTGGGCCGGGGGGCGGTTCAAGGCCGCCGACCTGCCGGGCTATGTGATCGCCCAGGTGGCCGGCGGACTAGCGGGCGCGGGCGTGCTCTATGTGATCGCCAGCGGCCATGCCGGGTTCGACCTGGCCGGCGGCTTCGCCAGCAACGGTTATGGCGAGCATTCGCCCGGCGGCTACACCCTGGCCGCCAGCCTGGTGTGCGAGGTGGTGATGACCTTCGTCTTCCTGTTCGTGATCATGGGCTCGACCCATGGCCGGGCGCCGGCGGGTTTCGCGCCCCTGGCCATCGGCCTGTGCCTGACCCTGATCCACCTGATCAGCATCCCGGTGACCAACACCTCGGTGAACCCGGCGCGCAGCACCGGGCCGGCGATCCTGGTGGGGGGCTGGGCGTTGCAGCAGCTGTGGCTGTTCTGGGTCGCGCCGCTGGTGGGGGCGGCCCTGGCCGGGGTCACCTATCGCTGGCTGTCGAAGGACGATCCGACCCCGGTCGAGGTCTCCGGCAAGGCCTGACGAATTTCGCCAGGGAGGCGAAGCGGGGCGTGCTAGAAGCTCACGTTCCGGTTCGCCTCCGCGCGCCGGACATGAAAGGCGCCGCCATGGCCAAGGGTCAGAAGAAGAGCAACAAGGAAGTCCGAAAGCCCAAGGCTGAAAAGCCCAAGGACAATGCGCCGGCCGGCTGGACCCCCAACGTCCTGAAGAAGTAGGCCTGCCGTGGCCATCGAGACCGTCCACCTGGTGCAGTCCTACATCGCCGGCAAGGGCAAGGCGCTGAAGGCCGAGCCGGTGGTGATCTGCAAGAGCGCCGAAGAGGCGCGGCGCAAGGCCGACCGGCTGTCGGACACCCGGCTGGGGGTGGTGGCGTTCTCGGCCTCGGCCGACGCCGAGCTGGGCGACTATGACGAGAACCCGGTGATCCTGTTCAAGGCAGGGCAACTGCCGCCGCCGTTTGACGAGGCCTGAGGTAAGGGACGCGCTTCCTTCTCCCGCAAGGGGAGTAGGACATGTAGATATAGATCAGCGCCCCTGGGCCCACGGGTCGAGGGGCTGGTGGGCCTCGTGGCGGACCACGAACCAGTAGCCGACGGCGAAGGCTGTGAGGCCGCTCACCGCGCCGCCCCAGAAGCCGGCGGGGGTGGCGAACCACAGGGTCAGGCCCAGGATGGAACTGGCCAGCGCCACCATCGACCAGCGGACCAGCATGTTGAAGACGTGGTAGGTGCGCTCGTGGGCGAGCAGCTCGGACTCAGACGTCATGGAAAACCTCCAAAAACGGTCATATCCCCGGCGACGATCGTAGCAGATGTCAGTGTTCTTCCGCCATCATCTCGGGCGTGATGACGTAGGCGCCGTCCAGGAAGGCGACGATCTCCCGGGCGCCCGGATGGTCGAAGGCGGCGTAGCGGTCCCGCAAGACGGGCAGGGCGTCGCCGAGGCGGTCGCGGCCGGTGTCGTGCAGCAGGGTCAGGTGGCCCTGGACGCGGCGGGCGAGGTCGGGCCCCAGCACGGCGTTGGCGGCGGCGAGGAAGGCCTGGCCGTACTGATAGTCATCTCCCAGGCGGTAGCTCTGCGCCAGGCTGATGGCGGGAATACGCGAGAGGATCGGCTGCAGGGCGGGGTTCACCGCGTGGGCGGCGATGTGGTCGCCGATGCTGGCGGGGCGGCCGGTGAAGGCGCGCAGGTGCAGATGGGGCGACATCCGCGGTCCGTCATTGACCGGGTAGTTGTCCCAGAGGAACGGCTTGCGGGCGAGCTGCTGGGTCACGCGGGCCAGGTGTCCGGGGGTGAACTCGCGCGAACAGACCTCTTCGCCCGTCCAGAAGACCTCGATGGCCGGGTCGAGAAGCCGGCCGAAGTCTTCCAGATAGTCGGCGGGCCTCGCGCCGAAGGCCCGGTCCAGGCCGGCGTCGTCCGAATAGTAGGTGGGGCAGGCGATGAGGCGGGTCGCGGTGGTGCGCTGCGCGATCCAGTGCAGGATCTGCACCTGGGTGGCGGCCAGGTCGGGCAGGTCGCCGCGCATGTCGTCGAACAGGATGCCCAGGTCCTGGACGCCGAGGGCGTCGAAGAAGGCCAGCTTGCGGGCCAGGGCGGTCTGCGCGTCGGCGTTGAAGTCGCGGTAGAGCTCGAAGGGGCTGAGGCCCACTCCGAACCGGACACCGTGGTCGGCGCAGGCGTCGGCGAGCGCGATCAGCTCGGTGGCCATTTCGGCGGGATGCTCCTCCTGCCAGCGGCGGCGCAGATAGGGGTCGGCCTTGGGCGCGTACATGTAAAAACGATAGCCGTGGGGCGAGAGGGCGGCGATCTGATCGCGGCGGTCCCGCCAGCTCCAGGGCGTTCCGTAATAGCCCTCGATGATGCCCAGCTCGACGGTCATGCGGCCCCTCCCAGGACGTGGCGGCCGCAGCCTGCCTGACCCTGAGGTGCGCGACTAGACCTCTCCCTCCCCAGGTTGGGGAGGGAGATCAGGTCAGTTCTTGACGGGCGGCGGCGGGGCGCAATGGCCGGCGCGGGCCTGGACCACGAAGAACAGGGCGCGCGAGTCGGCGAAGTTGCGATGTTCGGCGATCGCGCTGGTGGGCTCGCCGGATATCAGGCTGATCGCGTCGGACGGGCCGGCGGGACCTGAGAGCGAGGCCTGGTTCCACTTCGACAGCGCCGAGCTGCAGGCCGCCACGGCGGCGTCGGCCACCACGTCGGCGGAGTCCTTGGCGCCGGCCAGGCTATAGGCCCAGCGATGCAGGCAGTCCTCCACCGGACCCGCGCCGTCGACCACGGCGACAGGGGCCAGGGCTGGAACGCCGGCGGTGGTGGTGGTCGCGGCCGGGGCCGCGGCGAAGGGGGTGCAGATCCCCTTGGCCAGCTTGGGACCATCATTATCGCTACAGGCGCTGAGCGACAGGACGGCCATCGCCGCCAGGCTCACGGTCCTCATGACGGGGGTCATTGGCCGCACACGCGGGTCTGGTAGTAGCTGACCTGTCCGCGATCGTCATAGTATGGCTTGCTGACCATGCGGCAGGCGTTGGAAGCCTGGCGATAGTTGGCGTTGCGGTAGGTCGCGCGGTTGCTGGCCCGGGTGTAGCTGCGGCCGGTGTCGCACTTGGTGCGGGCGAGCTGATTGCCCACCACGGCGCCGCCGAGGCCGCCGATCACAGCGCCCTTTCCGTCGCCCACCGCATTCCCGATGATCGCCCCGCCGACGGCGCCCAGCACGGTGCCGGTCACCTTGCGGTCGTGGGCGCGCTGGTCGCAGGCGCTGCGCGCGCTGGCCAGGGTGGGCGCGGCGGCGGCGGCGGCCACCAAACCGGCAATCAAAAGCATATGACGCATAGCCAAACCTCCAGAATCCTAAAGTCCCTCAGCCGACACAACGCCTCGTGCGTTGGATGGATGCGCCTGCCTTGCTGGCGCCTCGATTGGCCGTGAGAAGCGCCGGCCCGAAACCGAGCGGAGAAACCTGTGCAGAGAGTCTGGATCCTGGCCGCCGCGGCCCTGCTGGCGAGTTGCAGCCCCAAGGCCAAGAGTGGGGCCGAGGCCAAGTATGACGGCCTGGACGAGGCGATCCTGGCGTGGCGCCAGCAGATCGTGACGACCGATACGGCGTGCACGGCCAAGGCCGACGGCTGCCAGTCCTTCGAGGTGCGCTGCAAGGGCGAACGGGAGATCGCCGCCACCGACCAGGCCAAGGGCGTCACCGCCAAGCTGGTGGTGGCGATGAGGTGGGAAGGCTGGGAAGAGGTGCGCAGCGAATACCGTCCGGTGTCGGGCTTCTCGGAGTTCACCAAGGTCGATGGCGACTGGCTGCGCGCAGCCACCGCCCCGGTCAATCTGAGCACCTGCGTGAGTTCGTAAGGCGCGCGTTTTCGGAACCCGAGCAAAACCCAGGCGTAATCCGGGCATGTTTGCTATCAGACATTTCCGCCAGACCCTGGCGCAAAAGAAGAAGCTGGGCCGGTGAGCGAAGCGCAGATCAAAGACGCGCGTATCCGGTCGCTGATGGCCACCGGCATCCTCGACACCGAGGCTGAGACCGCCTTTGACGACATCGTGCGGCTGGCCGCGCTCGTCTGCAAGACGCCGATCGCGGTGGTGAGCTTCGTCGACACCGACCGCCAGTGGTTCAAGGCGAAGATCGGGCTGGAGGTCAGTGAGACTCCGGTGGAGATGGCGATCTGTCGTCATGTCCTGGTCTGCGACGACATCGAGGTGTTCCCGGACCTGACCAAGGACCCGCGGACCACCGGCAATCTGCTGGTGACGGCGACCCCTTCGCTGCGGTTCTACGCCGGGGCGCGGGTCGACAGTCCCGACGGCGTTCCGATCGGGTCAGTGGCGGTGATCGACACTGTGCCGCGTCCAGAGGGCCTGACCGCCGAGCAGAGCGAGACCCTGCTGGCCCTGGCCCGCCAGGTCATGGCGCAACTGGACCTGAGGGCGCAGGCCGCCCGGCTGAAGGACGGCGAGGACCGGTTCCGGGCCATCGCCGACTCCATGCCGCAAATGGTCTGGTCGACCCGTTCCGACGGCTATCACGACTACTACAACGCTCGTTGGTACGAGTTCACCGGCACGCCGCCGGGCTCCACCGATGGCGAGGGCTGGAACGGCATGTTCCATCCTGACGACCAGGATCGGGCCCGGGCCCTGTGGAGCCGCAGCCTGGAGACCGGCCAGCCCTACGAGATCGAGTACCGGCTGCGGCGCCACGACGGCGTCTATCGCTGGACGCTGGGCCGCGCCCTGCCAATCCGCGACGGGGCGGGCCAGATCACCCGCTGGTTCGGCACCTGCACCGACATAGACGACGCCAAGCGGCTGGCTGAGGAGCGGGAACTGGTCAGCCAGGAACTCAGCCACCGGATCAAGAACATCTTCGCGGTGATCTCGGGCCTGATTTCGCTGTCGGCGCGCAACCACCCTGAATCCAAGGCCTATGCCCTGGCCCTGCGCGACCGGGTGATGGCGCTTGGCCGCGCCCACGACTTCGTGCGGCCCCACAGCAAGGCTTCGCAGCCTGAAGCCCGGGCGGCGACGGTCTTCGCCCTGCTGACCGAGCTGTTCGCGCCCTATGATGGGGCGGGCGGCATGCGGATCAGCCTGGTCGGTGACGACATCGCCATCGACGACCGGGCGGCCACGCCCCTGGCGCTGATCTTCCACGAACTCGCCACCAACGCCTCCAAGTACGGAGCCCTCTCGGCGGCGGAGGGCCATGTCGCCATCACTGCGGAATTGACGGGGGACGACTACCGACTGGTCTGGCGCGAGACCGGCGGTCCGACGTTGGTGGGACCGCCGGCCGTCGAGGGGTTCGGCTCGACGCTGTCCAAGGTGTCGGTGGAGGGACAGCTTGGCGGCACGCTGACCCGCGAGTGGCTGCCCGAGGGTCTGCGGGTGACGATGACCGCCCCGGCCAACGCCTATAGGAGGCCCAACCGGTTCACCTGATCGGTCTCGCTAGGCGAACAGGCGCAGTTCGCCCGGAGGGGAGAGCATGGGGCTGCGGCGCCCGGCGTATTCGACGACGTCGGCGACGGCCTTGCGGGAGGCGGGCTTGGGCAGGACGCCGATGGTTCCGACGACACCGTCCTGCAGCATGGCGGGATTGGCGGTGATGAAGACCACGGCGGTGTGGCGGTTCGCCAAAGTGCGGCCGATACCGACGCCGGTGGCGCCGTCGCGGAGGTTCAGGTCCACAAGGGCGACGTCGATGTCTTCATCGGCCAAGGCCTCGAAGCTGCGGCGATCTGGTGCGATGCCCACGACGATATGGCCCAGGTCGTTGAGGGTTTCCTCAAGTTCCATGGCGACCAAGATCTCGTCCTCGACAATCAGCACGCGCACAATTCCAGCTCCGCATCCCGGCGTTCTCGCCGTTGAGACAATGCGGTCGGCGCCGGATGGTTGCGACAGGAAGTGTCCGTTACCCGACTTTTGGCGCCGGCGCGGTTTTCGAGGCACGGTAAGGATATGGTGGGAGTCGAGAATGTCTGACGAGACCAGGTCGCGTTGGGACGGGCCGCCCCTGGACGCCTGGGCCGCCTGGACGCCGGAGCAGGTGGCCGCGCGCCTTGCCGGGGTCGCGGCGCCCTGGTGCGTGGTGGGAGGCTGGGCGTTGGATGTCTGGCTGGGCCGTGAGAGCCGCATGCATGAGGACCTGGAGATCGCCGTCCCCAAACCGTTCCTCCCGCAGATGCAGGCGCAGCTGGCGGGACTTGATCTTTATTCAGTGGGGGATGGCGAGGTCCTCACCTTAGGCCCCGGCGCCGAGCCGCCGGAAGACAAGTACCAGATCTGGGTGGCGGAGAGTGGCGCCTGGCGGCTGGACGTCATGGCCGAGCCGGGTGACGCCACGACCTGGGTGTTCCGGCGCGACGAGAGCGTGACAGCCCCGAGAGCGCAGATGACGGGGCTGTCGCCGACGGGCGTGCCCTATCTGAAGCCGCAAGGCGCGCTGCTGTATAAGGCCGCCAAGCTCCGGCCAAAGGACGAGGCGGACTTCGCGCTGTTCGCGCCTCTGCTGGAGGCCGGCGCGAGGGCCTGGTTGCGGGAGGTGATCGCGCGGCTCTATCCCGGCCATGCCTGGCTGCCGCGTCTGGCGGCATAGAAAAGGGCCCCGACCGTCTGGGGAGACGACCGGAGCCCTGATCAATCCTGGTGGACGCCTGTCGGCGCCCAGGCAGGGTTCTTAGTGCTTCGCGCCTTCAGCGGCGGCGTCGACCTTGGCTTCGGTGGCGGCGCCGGCGGCGGCCATCGCGTCGCCCGCCTTGTCGCCGGCTTCCTTGGCGGCGTCGGTGGCGGTGTCGGCGGCGTCAACCGCGACGTCGGCGGCTTGGTCGGCGGCCATGGCGGCCTGATCGGCGGTGGCGTCAGCGGCGACCGGGGCCGGCACTTCTTCCTTCTTGGAGCAGGCAGTGGCGGCGAGGCCCAGGGCGGCAACAGTCATCAGGGTGGCAAAACGCATGGTGGTCTCCGAATTTTGGGGGGGATATGGCTTGGGCGACACGCCACCCCCTCGTGGCGTTCCACACTCCCGCCAAGGCCGGAGCATCTTCACAACGCCGGCATCACGATCGCGTTCCCGGTTCCATCACAAAAACGTTCCAAGGCTGTGGATAAGGCGATGCGGGACGCAGCGTCCCGCCGGGGCGACACTGGAGGAGGCTGGGCGGCGCGTTCCGACAGGCCAGGGTGAGACAGGGGAGGCGCACAGATGGCCCGTATTCGCGAGATCGTCGTCGACAGCCACCACCCCGCGTCCCTGGCCCGGTTCTGGGCCGGGGTGCTGGCGGGTTATGAGGTGCGGGCCTACGACGCTGCGGAGATCGCGCGGCTGGCGGGGCTGGGCCTGACGCCGGAGACCGACCCCTGTGTGATGGTGGACGGACCGGGGCCGATCCTCTGCTTCCAGCAGGTGGCGGCCCTGGCGCCGGGGCGTCGGATGCACCTGGACATCGTGGGCGGGCTTCGTGCCGACGAAGTGGCTCGGATTGTCGCCCTGGGAGGGACGGTGCGTGATACCCATGAGGATCACACGGTGATGCTCGATCCGGAGGGCGCCGCCTTCTGCGTGCAGGACCCCCGGGAGTAGGCATGCTGGACGACACCCCTCGGATCGCGGTGCTGGGCGCCATGGCGAGCGAGCTGACCGCCCTGCGCAAGGACCTGACCGACACCGCCGAGCATATCGTGGCGGGGGCGGCGTTCACGACCGGAACCCTAGCCGGCAAGGCGGTGGTGCTGGTGCGGTGCGGGGTCTCGATGGTCAATGGCGCCATGATGGCCCAGCGGACATTGGATCTGTTCAACGTCACCCACCTGATGGTCAGCGGCTGCGCGGGCGGGGTGGATCCGGAGCTGAAGGTGGGCGACGTCTTCGTGGCCTCCCAGTGGGGGCACTACCTGGACGCTGTGATGGGCCGCGAAGGGCCGGGCGGGTTCGAGCCGGCCTCGGGCATTCCCAGCGGCTACGGCAATTTCGGGATGATGTTCCCCAAGGCCGCGATGGTGACGGGGCCGGACGGCGAGACGGAGCGGCGGTTCTGGTTCCCGGTGGCGCCTGCCATGCTGACGGCGGCGCGCAAGCTGGCGGTGACGGTGGTGCTGTCCAAGGGCTCGGGCGCGGCGCAGCTGGACAAGGCGCCTCGTGTGGTGGCCGGCGGCAATGGCGTGTCGGGGGCGGCCTTCGTCAACAACGTTGAGCTGCGGGACTACGTCTTTGAGACCTTCCAGGCCGGCGTGCTGGACTGCGAGAGCGCGGCGGTGGCCCACGTGGCCTGGTGCAACGCCAAACCCTTCGTGGCGGTGCGCGGACTGTCGAGCCTGGCGGGCGCCGGGGACGGGGACAAGCTCTATACCGCCTTCAACCAGCTGGCGTCGGACAACGCGGCCCTGGTGACGATGGGCATCCTGCGGGCGCTATAGTCGCCCCAAAGAGGAGACGCCGATGATCAAGCTGACCTTCGCCCTGGTGCGCCGGCCGGGCCTGAGCCGCGAGGACTTCCAGGACTATTGGCTGAAGGTCCACGGGCCGCTGGTGACCAGCGTGCGCGAGGTGCTGGGCATCCAGCGCTACGTGCAGATGCACAGCCTGGCCGATGAAATGTCCGAGCCCTTGAGCGCCAGCCGCGATGCGCCCCCGCCCTACGATGGGGTGGCGCAGCTCTGGTACGAGAGCCTGGAGGCGCTGGGCGTGCTGATGGCGAAGCCGGAGGCCCAGGCGGCGGCCAAACTGCTGCTGGAGGACGAGCGCAAGTTCATCGATCATGCCCGCTCGCCCCTGTGGTGGGGCCAGGAGCGGGTGATCTTTTGAAACCCCGCTCTCCCCGGCGAAGGCCGGGGCCCAGGTCAAAGGTCACGGCCTGCGCCTGGAATCCTGAAAGCGGTAGATGAATCCGGGTCCCGGCCGTCGCCGGGATCAGCGGTAGGGTCTAGGCCGCCCTATCAAACCGGGCTTCGGCGGCGTCGGCCATGTCGAGTTGACCCGGGGAGAGCAGGGCGCCGCGGCAGTCGGCGTAGCTGAAGCGGGCGCCGGTGAGGTCGGTGGGGGTGGTGCGGGCGCCGATCTCCATGTGCATGAGGATAGCGCCGCGCAGATCGGCGCGGGCGAAGTTGGCCCCCGCCAGTCGGGCGCCGCGCAGGTCAGCCCCGCGCAGATTGGCGCCCCTGAAGTCGGCGCCCTCCAGATTGGCGGCCTGCAGGAACGCGCCCTCCAGATTGAGCCGGACGAAACATGCGCCTGGGGCCTGAAGGCCGGTGAGCTGGCCCGCGGCCAGCGCGTCTCCGACCACGCGAAGGTCGGCGGCCTCCACCTGGGCGGCGCCCCCCTGTTTGCCGTTGGTCAGGCACCAGACCTGGTGGCCGGCGAGGGCCTCCAGCAGGGCCGGGCGGCGGGCGAGCGCGTCGGCTGACGGGGCGTGGACCACGCGGTCCATGATGGCTTCGTGGGTGGTGGAGCCCATCAGGACCGAGCCCGACATCACCGCGTTGGTGAAGTCAGCCTTCTCCAGGTTGGCGCTGGTGAAATCGGCTTCCTCCAGCAGGGCGCCGGAGAAGTTGGCGGACTTCATCTTGGCGCCGTTCATCTTCGCGCCGCGCAGGGTGGCGTCGGAGAAATCGGTGGCGAAGGCGGTGTTCACGTCGGCGCGGATGCGGTTGGAGACGCCGTCGGTCATGCCCGCGCGCTGGCGCTGGGAGACCGAGACGAAGCCCTGGGCCGAGTGGGCGGCGATCTGGCCAGGACGGAAGTCGGCGTCCTGCAGGTCGGCGTCGGAGAGGTCCGCGCCGCAGAGCACCGCGCCGCGCAGGTCGGCGCGGCTGAGGCTGGCGCCGGCCATGTTGGCGCAGCGCAGATCGCTGCCGAACAGCATGGCGCGGTCGAGAATGGTTCCAGAAAGGTCGCAGCCGCGCATGCTGGCGCCGCTGAGGTCGGCGTCGGCGAGGTTGCGGCGGGGCATGGCCAGGCCGGTGAGATCGGCCATGGGCAGGATCATCCGGCGGCCGCCCGTACTGCCGGCCAGGAACCGCTCGTGACTGAGCACGTGGCCCACCAGGTCGGCCTGGGTGAATCGTTCGATGGCTTTCTGCACCGGGTCCCCACGCGCCTTCGGTCGCTGGGACCGTTCGTGATGAAACCCAACGTTGCGCGAAGAATGTGAAAGAAAATGAACGGGACTTGGTGAAGAACGTGGGGCGGATTGACGCAGTATGGCCAAGCTTGGCGCTTCAGGCCGCCTGTCCGGCGCACCATCCCGACGACCAGGCCCACTGGAAGTTGTATCCGCCGAGCCAGCCGGTGACGTCCACCACCTCGCCGATGAAGTAGAGGCCGGGGACATCGGCGGCCTCCATCGTGCCGGGGTTCAGCGCCTGGGTGTCGACGCCCCCCAGGGTGACCTCGGCGGTGCGGTAGCCCTCCGAACCCACCGGCTTGACGGTCCAGCGGTTCACCGCCGCGTCGACCCGGGTCAGGACCTTGTCGGGCAGGTCGGCGATATTGCCGAGCGCGCCCTCATCCTCGGCGATCATCTGGGCCAGGCGCTTGGGGAGGTGGTCGGCGAGCACGGTGGCGGTGGTCTGCCGCCCCCGCGTGGTCTTGGCCAGCTTCATGGCCGCCATCAGATCGACGCCTGGCGCCATACTGAGCGTGATCTCCTGGCCCTCGCGCCAGTAGGAGGAGATCTGCAGGATCGCGGGACCCGACAGGCCGCGATGGGTGAAGAGCATGGCCTCGGCGAACTTCGTCTTGCCGTTGGCGACGACGGCGTCGACGGCGACGCCGGCCAGGGGTTTCAGCCGCTCCAGGGCGCCGATCTCGAAGGTGAGGGGGACCAGGGCCGGGCGGGTCTCGACGAGGGGCAGGCCGAACTGGGTGGCGATCTCGTAGCCCCAGCCGGTAGCGCCCATCTTCGGGATCGACTTGCCGCCCGTGGCGACCACGAGGGAGGCGCACGACACCGTGCCGCCGGGCAGGTCGAGGTCGAAGCCGGTGGCCGTCCTGGTGACCTTGGCGACGGCGGTGGCGAGGCGGAGCTGGACGCGGGCGGCCTTCATCTCGGCCAGCAGCATCGCGATGATGTCCTTGGCGCTGTCGTCGCAGAACAGTTGGCCCAGGGTCTTTTCGTGCCAGGCGATGCCGTGGCGGTCCACGAGGTCGATGAAGTCGCGCGCCCGGTAACGGCGCAGCGGACCCTTGGCGAACCGCGGGTTGGACGAGATGAAGTTGGTGGGGTTGGCGCCCGAGTTTGTGAAGTTGCAGCGGCCGCCGCCCGAGATGCGGATCTTCTCGCCCGCCGCCTTCGCGTGGTCGATCACCAGGACCGAGCGGCCGCGCTTGCCCGCCTCGATAGCGCACATCATCCCGGCGGCGCCGGCGCCCACCACCACGACGTCGAAGCGTTCCATGGCTAGTTGAGCGGGCCCGAGAGCCAGGCTTCCAGCATCGGCACCACGGCGGTCCCCGGCTGATAGCCGCGGGTCACCACCCCATAGGCGCCGGCCTCGGTAGGGCCGGCGATCAGGGTCGGGAAGCCGGTGACGCCGGCCTGCTGCGAGGTCCCATAGTCGCGCCAGGTCTCGTGCTTGAGGTCGTCGCTGTCGAAGATGTCGAGGAACCTCTGGCCGTCCATGTCGCGCTCGGTGATGAGGGCGGCCAGGACCTCCGGATCGGCGATGTTGCGGTTCTGCGCGTAAAAGGCCGCCTGCAGATCACTGAGAAAAGTCAGGGCCAGTTCGGTGTCGTGGCGGCGCACGAAGACCACCGCGCGGGCCGCCGGGTCGGTGTCATAGAGGAAGCCAGGGGTTTCCAGCACGGCCGGGTCGAAGGGCAGGCCGGAAGCTTCGGTGACGTGGCGCCAGTGGCCGGCGAGCTCGGTCTTGGCCTTGTCAGTCATCGGGGTCTCGGTCCCCGGACGCAGGCCGCCCATGATCAGCTGGATCGGCAGGGCGCGGCCGAAGGTCTTGCGGATGTCGGCGATCACCGGTGAGAAGCCGTAGCACCACGAGCACATGGCGTCGGCGAAGTAGATCAGGTGCGGCGTTTCCATGGTGGG
>NZ_JBBKVV010000018.1:0-20724 GCF_037968635.1 Phenylobacterium sp. | reverse complement strand
CGGTCGCCCCGCGCCAATTCCCGGGCTTCCAGCACCTCCAGCGGCGCGAACAGCCCGACAAAGCGCACCTCGAACCCGGCCAACAGCGCGCGGTAGTCGGCCTCGTCGGCGGGATCGATGATCACGTCGTCGACGATCAGGGAGTTTCCCGCCGCCGCCATCGCCGCGATCGCCCGGCGCATGCCCCGCATGGCGGCGGCCATCACCGGACCGCTGTGGATCGCCACCGAGGGTTTGCCGCCGTCGTCGAGGGTCTCGAACACCAGCCCGTCGGCATGGCCGAACATCGCCGGCGGTATCATGTCGAGAAACGCGTCCATCGAGACATGCAGGAACGGCCGGGCGCAGATCTTCTGCAGCGCCCGGGCCGTGGAGCTTTTCCCGGCGCTGCCGACCCCGTTGAGGATGATGATCTGTGGGGACATGGGGCCGAAGGTGGCCGAAACCTCGACCGGCGCCAAGCGACCCTCAGACCCCATGCGGGAAAGGCTGCAGGTCGGGCTCCACCCAATTCCGCCGCGCCGCCGCCGAAAACAGCCGCCCCTTGCTCCAGTACTCCAGCAGCCAGCTGGGGTTCCCCAACGGCGAAGCCATCAGGTCATCAACCACCAGGTGCAGCGAATGGTCATGGCCATACTGCCCCAGGAAATCCGCCGCAGCCCCGAGCGAGGCCAGGGTGATGGTGTGGTGATAGCCGCCGGTGTCAGTGTTGGGGGTGTCGGTGGCTTCGTTATAGGCGCGGATCAGGCCGGGCATGGCCGCCGCCACGGCGACCAGTGGCCGGGCGCGCAGCAGCCACAAGGCCGCGGCGAAATGGGCCGCGTGGGTCCATTCCGGCTTGGGCAGGGTTTTGTCGATCACACCGTGGGCGATACGGGCCACGGCGTCGTCGCCGTCATAGAAGCGGGTCATGTCTTGGGTCTCCTTCTGGGGAAGCCCGGACGGCAAAGAAAAACCCCGCCGGCCGGGCGGGGTTGGTGGCTCATTCGATGTGGACGGAAGTTATCCCGAACAGATCGCGCGCACCCGCACCGCCGAAGGACGGTGTTGTTGCTGCGCGGCGCGGATCAGAGCGAAGGCCATGGCGAGGCTTTGGCCAAGCGCCGCGATCCTGTCAACCGGCGCTATCTGACCGCAGCGTCCAGGAAAGCGGTCATGTCGGCCAGGATGGGCGCCTTGCCCCGGAAGGGCCGCGACAGGGCGAGCACCGTCCCGGCGTGATCGACGCCGGCATAATGCTTCTCCTCCACAGCCCCACCCGCCGCCCGGATGGCGGCGGCGAGCGTGCGGGTGTTGCGCGGATAGACCGTGCGGTCGCTGTCGCCCGTGGCGAGGAAGGCGGGCGGCCGGGTCTTGCCCGCGTAGAGGGCCGGTTGGGTCGCGGCGAGGTCAGCCGCCCCGCCGAAGGTCCGGCGCGTGATCGCCCCATCGATAGGGACGAAGTCGTAAGGGCCTGACAGCCCAGCCACCGCCTTGATGGTCCTCGGGTCGACGCCCTGAGCCTTCAGATAGCGCGTATCAAAGCCCAGCATGACGGCGTTGTAGGCGCCGGCCGAATGGCCCACCAGCACGACGCGGCTGGGATCGCCGCCCAGGTCCGCGGCGTGGTCCACCGCCCAACGGATGGCCAGGGCGCCGTCGTCCAGGAAGCCCGGATAGGTCACTTCAGGAAAGAGGCGGTAGTCGGGCACTACTGTCAGGTAGCCCTGCGCCGCCAGGGCCTGGCCGACCCAGCGATAGTCCTGCCGTCGCCCGGAATCCCATGACCCACCGTAGAAGAACACCGCCACCGGGGCGGGCCCCTTGGCCTTGCGCGGCGCATAGACGTCCAGCTTCTGGCGCGACAGCGGCCCATAGGCGGTCCCCACATCGGCCCGCGTCGCCGGGTCCTTGGGCGTGAGGGTCGAGAACATCGTCAGCGGCGAACAGGCAGCCGTCAGGGCGGCTATGCCCGCCGTCAGGGCGAGCCGGAGAGGATGGGGCATGGGCGGCGGTCCAGTCGGCTGAGCGTCTCGACTGTTACGCGCAGGGGCGGTGGCTGGACGCAAGGCCCTCGCCTTTCGCTTGACGGCGCCTGCGTCACCCGGCGCAATCAGCCCCTAATCGCGCGGGCGCTCAGCCTCGCGCCAACAGGGTGGATATGGGTATGGACGGCGATCAGTCTTTGGGCGGCTTCAATACGGCGGGCCTGGCGCAGATCGCGCCCAACCTGCAGGGCGTGGTGGACGCCGGCGACCTGTCGGGCTTCGTCACCCTGCTGTGGCGCAAGGGCGAGGTCGCCCAGGTCAACACCATCGGCATGCGCGACGTCGCCGCCGGAAAGCCGATGACCCGCGACACGATGTTCCGCATCGCCTCGATGACCAAGCCGATCACCTCGGTCGCCCTGCTGATGCTGATGGAAGAGGGCAAGGTGAAGCTGGACGATCCCATCACCAAGTGGGCGCCCGAGTTTTCCAACATGAAGGTGCTGAAGTCGCCCACCGGTCCGCTGGACGAGGTCTATGACGCGCCGCGCGAGATCACCATCGACGACCTGATGACCCACCGTTCGGGCCTGGCCTACGGCTTCACTTCGGTCGGCCCCATCGCGCACGCCTATGAGGAAGTGCTGGGCGCGCCGCTCTCCAATCCCAATACGCCCGACGAGTGGATGGCCAAGCTCGCCACCCTGCCGCTGTCCTTCCCGCCGGGCGAGCGCTTCCACTACAGCCATTCCACCGATGTGCTGGGGTTCCTGGTGGGCCGCATCGCCGGGATGGGGTTCCGCGAGTTCCTGATGGAACGGATCTTCAAGCCCCTTGGCATGGTCGACACCGACTTCTGGTGCCCGCCGGAGAAGCGCGACCGGATGGCCCACCTCTACCGGATCGATCCGGCCACCGACAAACTGCAGGACGTCTCCTACCCAGACGAAGACGTGGCCCCGGCCTTCTGCGGCGGGGGCGGCGGCCTGATCTCCACGGCCGACGACTACCTGACCTTCGCGCGCCTGATGCTGAACAAGGGCGAGTTGAACGGCGTGCGGCTGCTCAAGCCCGAGACCGTGGCGCTGATGGCCACCAACCGCCTCACCGAGGCCCAGCGCGAAATCCCCTTCATGGGTATCCCCTTCTGGATGGGCCAGGGCTTCGGCCTCGGCGTCTCGGTGATCACCGACCCCGAGAAGCAGGCCTGGATGGGCGCGGGCTCGGCGGGCGCCTTTGGCTGGCCCGGGGCCTTCGGGACGTGGTGGCAGGCCGACCCCGCGGAGGACATGGTCATGCTGTACCTGATCCAGAACTCCATGCCGCTCGGTCCCGAGGCCGCCAGCCAACTGGCCACCGGCCAGCGCATGGGCGGCCGGGTGGCTCTGCCGGTGTTCCAGAAACTGGTCTACGGCGCGCTCGGCAAATAGCTCGTGACCGCGAGCCCGCTCAGTTGTGGCTGAGCGGGTCCCGCGCGGCGATACACATCGAGCGGCCTTCATAGAGGTCGCCGATCAGGCTGCCGTCGCGGGCGGCGGCCTTGCGCGCCTTCTCGTAGGCGATGTTCTCCGACGGCGCTCGCTCGCCTGGACCGCAGACTGGGACGGTGACCTTGACGCCCTCGTGGCAGAGGCAGAAGTCCTCGCGCCTATCCAGGCGGCTGGCGGGGACCTTGCACACCGCCGGCAGGCTCTGACCACCAACATCCAGACATATGGTTCGCTCGCCGGGCGGGTTGCTCATCGGCCCAGCCAGGGCCATGCCGGCCGAACCCGCCAGGGCCAGCCCTGCGATCATCGTTATGCGGATCATGGGGGATTCCTCCGTGTTTTCGAGAAGATAACACCCCCAGAAGGTGGCAAGTTTCAGACGGAAAAACAATCAATCATCTGATTGACTCTCAACCATTGGATTGATTATATTCGAGCCATGCTCACGGCCTCGACATCTCTGAAACCGGCTCCGGAAGACGCCCTCGACGCGGTCTTTTTCGCCCTGTCCGATCCCGTCCGGCGGTCGATCCTGGAGCGCCTGGACGAGGGCGCCCTGCTGGTCTCGGAACTGGCCGCGCCCTTCGACATCTCGCTCCAGGCTGTCTCCCGTCACATCCAGGTCCTGGTCCGCGCGGGGCTCGTCCGCCAGGCCCGCAGCGGCCGCATCAGCCGCTGTACCCTGGACGCAGCGCCCATCTACGACGCCGCGGTCTGGATGAACCGCTACGCCAAGTACTGGCAGGCCGGCTTCGACACCCTGGCCCAACACCTCCTGCGTCTCGACGACGAGCGCGCCCAATCCAAGAAGGATGATCGGTGATGAACTACGCCCAAGCCACGGAAAGCCTGAACGGCCACCGCGCCCAGATCACCGCCCTGCGCCAGCAGATGCGCGAGGTCCAGGCCGCCATCGAGCCGCAGCCCGTCGAGAACTACGTCTTCCAGACCCTGGACGGCCCGGTCGCTCTGTCGGCCCTGTTCGGCGACAAGACCGACCTCTTCGTGATCCACAACATGGGGACCGGCTGCACCAGCTGCACCATGTGGGCCGACGGCTTCAACGGGGTCTATGACCACCTGGGCAGCCGCGCGGCCTTCGTGGTCTCCAGCCCCAACACCCCCGCCGTCCAGCGTGACTTCGCCGTCGGACGGGGATGGCGCTTCCCGATGGTCAGCCACGAAGGGTCCAGCTTCGCGGCGGACATGGGCTATCGCGGCGCGAACGGCGGCTGGCATCCAGGGGTCTCGGTTTTCCAGAAGCGCGGCGACCAGGTCGTCCGGGTCTCCGACGCCGAGCTCGGCCCCGGTGACGACTTCTGCATCACCTACCACCTCTTCGACATGATCCCGGAGGGCGTCACAGCCTGGAGCCCGAAATACGCCTACGCCTGAAGCGTTCACCATCTTCGCTGGCGAAAGCTTTACCGCGCGGGGTTCATGCTCAGGCTCACGGAGGGCCTGATCCATGAACCCCATCGCCACGGCGCAGTACGGCCTGTTCGCCGCATCCCAACGCTTCGAAGCCTCCGCTCAGCGGACGGCTCAGATGGGCGATCCCGCCTTCGACGTGGACTACACCCACGAGGCCATCGAACAGATCACGGCCAAGACCGAGTTCCGCGCCAACCTGGCGGTGATCAAGACCGCCGATCAGATGACCGACAGCCTGCTGGACATCCTGGCCTAGGCCCAGTAGCGCGGACGCATGCCGACGCGTCCACTCTTCGTCACCCAGGTCTATGAGGCCTCCCTCGCCACCGAAAAGGGGTTCGAGGGTTTCAACGCCGAACTCGAAGACGCCTGCCGCATGCTGGCCGACGAGGACGTGGCCGGCCAGCGCTGGTGCCGCGACAACGCCTATGGTGGCTATACCTCCTACGCCTCCCTCGACGATCTGCCCCAGCGGGCCAGCGTGTTCGGCGACCTGAAGACCAAGCTCGACAAGCATGCCAAGGCCTTCGCCGCCGACCTGCAGATGGATCTGCGCGGCGGCCGGCTGAAGTTGGACAGCCTGTGGGTCAATGTTCTCAAGCCCGGCGCGGCCCACTCCGGCCACATCCACCCCCACAGCGTGCTCTCCGGCACGGTCTATGTGGCCACGCCGAAGGGGGCGAGCGCCCTGAAGCTGGAGGACCCGCGCCTGCCGCTGATGATGGCCGCTCCGCCGCGCGTATCGGACGCGGACGAGAGCGCGAAGACCTTCGTCTACCTGCAGCCGGAGCCCGGCAGCCTGATCCTCTGGGAGAGCTGGCTGCGCCATGAGGTCCCACCCAACGCCGCCAAGCGCGAGCGGATTTCGATCAGCTTCAACTATGGCTGGCGCTAGGGCGCCCGACCGTACTTCACGCCGAAGAAGTCGCCCTTGTTCCAGGCCGGTCGCTCGGCCATGTCGGTCAGTTCCCGTGTCACCTCGTAGTTCAGCCGGGCGAACTTGGCGCCGGCCAACCAGCTTATGGGCTGGTTCAGGTCATCGCTGGGCTTGTGGTAGCGCTCCGCCAGGAAGGTGCGGAACTCCTTCTCCCCGCCATTGGCGAAGCCGGTCATGAAGAACACCGCCGGCACGCCGACCTCCACGAAACGGTAGTGGTCCGAGCGGGTGAACAACCCCTCCTCCGGCATGGGATCGGGGGAGAGTTTCAGACCCATCCCAGCCGCCGCCCGCCTCGCGGCCGGACCGATGCTAGAGCGCTCGGCGCCGAAGGCGATCACGTCGGTGAAGTCATAGGTGAGGATCGGCATGTCCAGATCGACATCGGCCACGATGCTGGCCAGCGGGACGGTCGGATTGCGCGCGAAGTACTCGCTCCCCACCAGCCCCTTCTCCTCGCCGGTGTCGAGCAGGAAGAGGATCGTGCGTTTGGGCTTGTGGTCCGAGGCCATGAACATGCGGGCGACCTCCAGGGTGATGGCGCTGCCGGCGGCGTTGTCGAGGGCGCCGTTGTTGATCGTGTCACCTTTGACCGGCGCGCCGATCCCCAGATGATCTAGATGGGCGCTCAGCACCACCACCTGATCCCTGAGAACCGGATCGCTCCCCTCGATCAGGCCCACGACGTTTGAGCTCTCCACAGGCTTGATGGTGGTGGCGAAGCTGGCCTCCAGGGTCGTCGGCAGCACGAAGCGTGGCGGCGCCTGAGATTTGGACTCAGCCATCTTGGTGATGCGCTTCAGATCGACCGGCGCGCCGGCGAACAGCTTCTCTGCGCCCTTCACGCTGATCGAGGCGAGCGCCGGAACACCGGGGGCCACGGCAAAGGCTGCGCCCGCGGTCGTGCGCCAGCTCATGCCCCAGGACTTCCACCCGCGGGCCGAGTTGGCGAAGGGATAGAGCTTCTCATCGCCCGGCGTATTGACCTGGATGAAGCCCACGGCCCCCCGCGCCTCCGCCAAGGACCGCTTCGTCCGGCCACTGGAATAGTAGGCCCGTTCCTCGGTCTGATAAGCGGACGGCGCCCCGGAGAGCGCGACGACGATCTTCCCCTTCACATCCAGGCCCGCATAGTCGTCACGCCGGTGCTCGGGCGCGACGACTCCGAAGCCGACGAAGACCAGGGGCGCGGCGACCGAGGTGGAGGCCGCCACCGGATTGCGACCCACCAGATAGTCCTCGCCGAACACCAGGGGCGTCGCCTTGCCCGCACTGTCGCGCAGGACGAAGCTGCCCTGGTCGGCGGCCTGGAAGGCCACCATCGGCACATGCTGGAAATAGGTCCCGTTGTCGCCGCCCGGCTTCAGGCCCAGTTGCGCCATCTGCGAGGCCACATAGGCCGCGGCGATGTCATAGCCGCGAGAGCCTGCCTCGCGGCCCTCCAGCAGATCGCTGGCCAGGAAGGTGACGTGGGCCTTGATGTTGTCGGCGCTGGTCTGGGCCTCGGCCGCCGCGGAGGGGTCGGCGGACCAGCCTTGGGTCGCCACCATGGCCAGCGCGCACGCCGCCGCCATCACCTTGCCCAGACTCATCGCCACCCTCCGCTGTCGTTGGGGCGAGTTTAGGGGGAGAGACGGGTCGGGTGGAATTAAGTTGCTGTAACGCGGGAGCGGAGTGTTACGCCGAAGACCTGCCTTCGCGACTGTGGAAGATGTGAGTCACCAGCACGCTCTCTGGCGTGACCCGGTATTGGATCATGTAGGCGGCGCCGCCAATGCGGATGGGAAGTTCACGAAGGTCGGCGCGGGGTCCTTGCCGGCCACGGTCGGCAAACACCTCTAGAGACGCCAAGGCCTCCGCCAAGACTTGGCGCACCCGTTTGGCGGCGTCGGGGTTCTTCTCGATCAGAAAATCGACCAAGCGTTCGATATCGATCCGCGCCCGAACAGATAACCGGACGTCCCGCGTCAACGCGGGTTCGCCAGCCGGTCTCGCAACCTATTGTCGAAGTGTTCGAGGGCCTCCTGGACCGAAAGGCTTTCGCCGGTGCGGTCATACTCTTCGAGACGCCGGAGCGACTCCGACCACCGATCATCCAGACCGTCGGCGATCAGCGTCTGAGCATAGTCCTCGACGGCCCGTCCAGCCGCGTCCGCCGCCGCCTTGAGGCGGCGAACGGTGTCGTCATCGAGCTTCAGGGTCAGTTCGCCGTCGGCCATCGCGTGATGCTCATCCCGAAGGCGCTGATCGTCAACTGTCGAGGAAGCTGCGCAGCTTCCGCGAGCGGCTCGGGTGTTTCAGCTTGCGCAGCGCCTTGGCCTCGATCTGACGAATGCGTTCGCGGGTCACGCTGAACTGCTGGCCGACTTCCTCAAGGGTGTGGTCGGTGTTCATGCCGATGCCGAAGCGCATGCGCAGGACGCGTTCCTCGCGGGGCGTCAGGCTGGCCAGCACGCGGGTGGTGGTTTCGCGCAGGTTGGACTGGATGGCCGCATCGATAGGCAGGATGGCGTTCTTGTCCTCGATGAAGTCGCCCAGGTGGCTGTCTTCCTCGTCCCCGATGGGGGTTTCCAGGCTGATCGGCTCCTTGGCGATCTTCAGGACCTTGCGGACCTTCTCCAGCGGCATGGCCAGCTTCTCGGCCAGTTCCTCCGGAGTCGGTTCGCGGCCAATTTCGTGCAGCATCTGGCGGCTGGTGCGGACGATCTTGTTGATCGTCTCGATCATGTGCACCGGGATGCGGATCGTACGGGCCTGGTCGGCGATCGAGCGGGTGATCGCCTGACGAATCCACCAGGTGGCGTAGGTGGAGAACTTGTAGCCGCGACGGTACTCGAACTTGTCGACCGCCTTCATCAGGCCGATGTTGCCTTCCTGAATGAGATCAAGGAACTGCAGGCCGCGGTTGGTGTATTTCTTGGCGATGGAGATCACGAGGCGCAAGTTGGCCTCGACCATTTCCTTCTTGGCCTGACGGGCCTCACGCTCGCCCTTCTGGACGGTCTGGACGATGCGGCGATAGTCGTCGATCGGCACGCCGGTCTCGGTGGCCAGGGCGGCCACCTCGTGACGGATGTCGCCGATCTGGGAGGCGTCGTTCTCGACAAACTTGGTCCAGCGGACGCCCAGGGGCTTCACCTGGTCCGACCAATTGGGGTTCAGTTCCGAGCCGAAATAGGCCTTCAGGAATTCGTTGCGGCTGATGCCGTAGCTGTCGGCCAGGCGCAGCAGGCGGCCTTCCAGCCCCATCAGGCGCTTGTTGATGGCGTAGAGCTGCTCGACCAGGGCCTCGATGCGGTTGTTGTTCAGCTTCAGGGTCTTCAGGTGCTGAACGATCGCCAGGCTGGCGGTCTCATAGGCCTTGCGGTCGGCGTCGGAGAGGTCCTCGCCCTTGAGGCGCTTGCCCACCAGCTTTTCCTGCAGGGCGCGGAAGGCGTCGAATTCCGAGGCGATGGCGTCCAGGGTCTCCATGACCCCTTCGCGCAACTCGGCTTCCATGGCGCTGATGGTCGGACCCGCGCCGTCGTCGAAGTCGTCGTCGTCGTCGCTTTCGCCCTTGGCCACGGCCTCGCCATCGGCGGTGACCTCGGCTTCGGCCTCTTCGGCTTCCTCTTCCTCGGGCGGCGCATTGGCCAGGGCCTCGGCGGCGGCGGCGGCGTTGATGCCGTTATAGGTCAGGTCGAGGTCGATCACCTCGCGCAGCAGGATGCGGCCGGTGCCCAGCTCCTCGCGCCACACCATGATGGCTTCAAAGGTGAGCGCGCTTTCGCACAGGCCACGGATCATGGTGTCGCGGCCGGCTTCGATCCGCTTGGCGATGGCGATTTCGCCCTCGCGCGACAGCAGCTCCACCGAGCCCATTTCGCGCAGGTACATGCGCACGGGGTCGTCGGTGCGGTCGTAGGCGGCTTCTTTCGGGGTCTCGACGACCGCGGTCTCCTCGCGGACGGCGACCTCGCCGCCCTCGGCGTCTTCCTCGGCCTCGACGACGTTGACGCCCATCTCCGACAGCATGGCGAGCGTGTCTTCGATGGCCTCGGAGGTGACTTCCTCGCTGGGCAGCACCTTGTTCAGTTCGTCCATCGTGACGTAGCCGCGGGCCTTGGCCTGCTTGATGAACTTCTTGACGCCGGCATCGGTCAGGTCGAGCAGGGGCCCGTCGCCGCCAGTGGTTTCCGTCGGTTCAGCTTCAGCCGTGGTCGTGCTCATCTAGGTCTCCGATTTCAGCCGCGAACCCCCTGCAAGGGTCGGGCCGAAGATGGTGAATGGCGGTCAAAACAGGATCGCACCCAAGTACGACCCGTCATCCGCCCTAATCGTTCCATTCTCTGATCGCGCGTTTCAGTGCGTCGCGTTCACCCTTCAGGCGCTCGAGGACCTCCATATCGGATCGCCCACGAAGGTTGCCCTTCGCGGATCCGATAGCCTCGTCGAGCGCCGCCAACCTGGAAAGGCGAGCGAAGGCCTGCGACCACTGCGATCTAGCGGCTTCGAGGGAGACATCCGATTTCATGAAGGGCGCGCCCGCTTGCGATGCGGCCCGGTCGATGTCTGTCAGTAGCGCGTTAAACCCGCAGGATGCGAGATGGCGTGTCAGGGTGGCAGAGTCAAGGTGTTCGGCGTCCAGCCGCAGACGGATGATTTCCTTCGCCAATTCCGAAAGGACCGGATCGCCGAACCCCTTCGCGGTGAAGGACTCCTCCAGATGGTCGTCCAGAATCGCCGGATCATTGATGGCGTATTGGGTGAGCGCGGCCACGATCGGATCGAGCCTGGAGCCTTGCGCCACCATGGTTCGCGTCTGCGCCAACGCCGATTGCGGACGCATGGCCTCGTCCTCGGGCTTCCAGAACCGGCCCCGGGTGAAGGGGCGGCGCGCCTGTTGCGGTTGGAAGGCCTGTTGCGGCTGACGGCCGAAGGCCGCGTCAAACCGCCGCAGAAGCTCCTCGCGATAGGCCTGCTGCAGGTCCTTGTCGGCGATGGTCGCCGCGATCTGCCGCAGCCGGCCCTTGAAACCAGCCTTGCGTTCGGGCGTGTCCAGGTTCTCGGCGTCCCGCTCGCGGGTGAAGAGGGCGTCGACGAAGGGGATGGTGTCGGCCAGTTGGCCGCGCAGGGCGGCGGGACCTTGCTCGCGCAGCACCTCATCGGGGTCCTTGCCGCCTTCCACCACCGCGAACTGGAAGCTCTTGCCGGGCTTCAGGATCGGCAGGGCGCGGTCAATGGCGCGGCTCACCGCCTGGACGCCGGCCCGGTCGCCGTCGAAACAGAGGGTCGGCTCGGCGTGATGGCGCCACAGCAGCTCCATCTGATCCTCGGTCAGCGCCGTGCCCATGGGCGCCACGGCGGCGATGCCGGCCCGCTGACAGGCGATGGCGTCCATATAGCCTTCCACCACCGCCAGAGGCGGGGTCTCGCCCGACGGCGCGGCGGCCAGGATCTTGCGGCTTTCAGCCAGGCCGTAGAGCAGATGACCCTTGTGGAAGAGCGAGGTCTCCGGCCCGTTCAGGTACTTGGCCCGCGCCTGCGGATCCATGGCGCGTCCGCCAAACGAGACCACACGGCCGCGAGCGTCTGTGATGGGAAAGATGATGCGATCGCGGAAACGATCATAGGGCGCGCCGTTGTCCTCCGGCGCGATCAGCATGCCCGTCTCCACCAGTTCACCGGGGTGGGCGCCCTTGGCGATCAGGTAATCCTTGAGCGCCGTGCGGCCGCTCGGGGAAAAGCCCAGCCGGAAGCGAGCCCATTCGCTCTCCGGCAGGCCCCGGCGTTCCAGATAGTCGCGGGCGGCCTTGCCCACCGGGCGGCGCAGCTCTGCCTCGAACCACTGGGCGGCAAGCTCCAGCCAGTCCGACAGGCCCTGGCGCACCTTCTCCTGCTCGGCGGCGCGCGGATCGACGGCGGGCAGCGGCACGCCGGCCTCGGCGGCCAGCCGCTCCACGGCCTCCACGAAGGTCAGCCGCTCGGTCTCCTGCAGGAAGCTGATCAGGTCGCCGGTCTTGCCCGAGGAGAAGTCGAAGAACTGCCCCTTGTCGTCGTTCACGTAGAACGACGGCGTCTTCTCCTTGGTGAAGGGCGACAGGCCGACATACTCACGCCCCTGCTTCCGCAGCTTCACCGTCTTGCCGATGACATCGGACGGGCGAAGGCGGGACTTGATCTCGTCGAGGAAGTGTTCGTCGAAGCGCACGCGCCATCATACGGGGCTGTCGATCAATCCGACAGTCTCTCTCAAGTCGTCTCGGAGCCGCACCGAGTTGGCTTAAGTTTGGCTTTTGCGCGCTTTGATCGCCGCGCTCTCCGTCTTCAGGGGCTTGGAAACCGGGCAGACCTCCTGAACGAAGTCGTTCAGCGCGTTGACCATGTTGTCGGGCGTGAGGCTGTAGAACACGAACTGCCCTCGCCGCTCGCTTTTCACCAGGCCCGCATTCTCCAAAACGCTCAGGTGTTGCGACACAGAAGGCTTGGAGATGTCGAACCGCGAGGCGATGTCGCCCGCCGTCAGCTCCGCATGGGACAGGTAGGCCAGGATCTTGCGGCGGACCGTCGACGAGAGGGCTTCGAACACGCGCTGCACGGAGGTGGCTTCCCGAATAATTAGGCCGTTAGCTAATCACTTGATCAGCGTCAGGCAATGAATTAGGTAATTTGCGAATTATCTAACCGGAGGACGGCGATGACGCTTGGCGAGGAACCTCACGACCCCTTTAAGGTCAATTCGGTACGGCTGCTGCCGGGCTCCAATCCCAAGCATGGCGTCGTGCGCTGGTCACCCGTCCGGTCACTGTGGAACGGGTCGATGATGGCCGGAGCCCTGGTCTTGGGTCCGCAGCTCTTCACCTGGGGCGGTTTGGCCGCCTTCCTGGCGCTTAGCGCCGTCGTGCTCTGCGCGGGCCACTCGGTGGGCTATCATCGCCGGCTGATCCACCGCAGCTTCAAGTGCCCAAAGGGCGTAGAGCGGACCCTGGTCTGGTTTGGCGCGGCGGTCGGCATGGGTGGGCCGCTCTGGACGATCCGCATCCACGACCTGAGAGACTGGGCCCAGCGCCAGCCCGATTGCCACGACTTCCTGCGGCATGGCCGCGGCGCGCTGTGGGACGGATGGTGGAACCTGCATTGCCGCCTCGATCTCGATAGCGCGCCAGCCTTCGATCCCGGGCCGGAGATCGCCGAGGACCAGTTCTACCGCTTCCTCGAACGCACCTGGATGCTGCACCAGATCCCCATCGCGCTCGGCCTGTATGCGCTCGGCGGCTGGAGCTTCGTGGTCTGGGGCGTGTGCGTGCGGATCTTCACCTGCAACACTATGCACTGGTACGTCGGCCGCCTGTGCCACAGCGAGGGCCCTCAGAGCTGGCTGGTGGACGATGCAGGCGTCCAGGCTCACGATCTGCCCTGGGCGGCCATCCCGACCATGGGCGAGAGCTGGCATAACAATCACCATGCCTTCCCCGGCTCGGCGCGGCACGGCCTCTATCCCGGGCAGTTCGATATCGGATTTCGCTTCATCCAGGCGCTTGGCCTGTTGGGATTGGCGCATGACATCCAGACCCCCGATGTCCTGCCACCCCGCCCCGGCATAACCCCTATCTCACCGAAGGCGCTGCTAGGAACCGCAGCCGGCCAGGCGTCTCTCGTCCACTAGTCGTTGAGATGCCCCAGCTTCTCGGGATTGCGGACCATGTAGATACCCGCCAGCTTGCCGTCCTCGCCGGGTTGGAAGGCCACCGTCATGGGGCCGTCCTCGCGCTCCAGGATCAGGCCGGGATAGCCGTTGATCCGCACTGAGCGGAAGCTGAGCGCACCGGTCGCGCCGCGCCAGGCCAGGCCCTCCATCAGGCGCACGATATCCTCGCGGCCGATCAGCGGGCGCAGGGCTGCGCTCCGCTTGCCGCCGCCGTCGGTGACCATCACCGCATCCTCCGCCAGCATCACCGACAGGGCCGACATGTCGCCCTGGGCCGCGGCCATCATGAAGGCGGCGGCAAGCTTGGCGGCGTCTTCCTGGCTGACGGTGAAGCGAGGCCGGGTCTCCTTGACGTGGGCCCGCGCGCGGGTGGCGAGTTGGCGGACGGCGGGCTCGGTCTTGCCGAGCGTCTCGGCGACCTGCGCATAGTCCTCGTCGAACACGTCGTGCAGCAGGAAGACAGCCCGTTCCAGGGGCGACAGCCGCTCCAGGGCCAGCAGAAAGGCGACCGAAACATCCTCAGCCCGCTCCACCGGATCGACGGAGAGTTCCTCGATCAGCGGCTCGGGCAACCAGGGGCCGCGATAGGCGTCGCGCCGGGTCTTGGCGGCCCGAAGGCGGTCGATGCAGAGGCGACTGGTGACCCGCACCAGCCAGGCGGCGGGATCGACCACCTCCGGACCCGCCCGCGTCCAGCGCAACCAGGCGTCCTGCACGGCGTCCTCGGCCTCCGCCACCGAGCCCAGCATGCGGTAGGCCAGGCGGGTGAGCCTGGGGCGCTGGGCTTCGAAGGCGTCGGTGTCGGTCATTAGGCGGCCATCAAATGGACGACGGGAGTGGCTTGCCCCTCCACCGTCACACGCGAGCAGGCCTTCCCATAGCCCAGGGCGTATTTGAGCGTCGGATACATCCGTGCGGTGGTGAGCGCGAGACTGATGGCCGCCAGCCCCGCCTCCCCCCAACGGCGGACGATCTCGTCGCGCAGGGGGTCGCAGGCCTCCATGTCGCGGGCCAGGCTGGCGTTGGTGAACCGCCAGGCCAGGGCTGCGGTCTCGCCCATGGCGACCACATCGCCGGCCAGAATGGCGCGCAGGACCTGGGGCTTCACGCCTCCGGCCGCGGCCATATCCACGGAGATCTGAGTGCAGGGGCCGCAATCCTCGATCAACGTCCCGGCGATGCCAGCGGCGGCCAGCGCCTCGCCGGGAGCGGCCTTGCGGTCCACCATCTGACTGACGAAACCGAACTTCAGGAAGCTCAGCGGCAAGGCCCGCAGCAGGAAGCGCATATAGGCGGCGTCGTAGCCCCAGGTTCGCTCCATCTTGTCGATCTGGCCCTTCAGCAGGGTGCGCAACATCTCAAACCTCCTTGGGTCGGCGGAGAACGGCGATCGCGCCCGCCAGCAGGGTCGGCAGGAAGACGCCCGGGAAATCACGGATCAGGTTGGCCAGCGGGCTGGCCGAGCAACTGGCGTCGAACAGGTGGATACCGCTATGCAGGGCGAGGAACAGCGCGCCCGCCACCAGGGCCGGCCAGCCCTGAACGGGCCGCCAAGCGAACCAGGCCAGCCCCATCGCCGCCACCAGATAGGCCGCGCCGATGTCGCGGACGAAGTGCGGGTTGAAAGCGCCGGTGCTCCGAACCCCCGGCACAGCGTCATACCAGGCGAGCGGCGCCCCCAGCATGAAGAGCGCGTTGGCGCTTAAGGTCACGGCCAGAACCACGGCGATGATGCGTGTCATCGAAACCCTCCCGATCAACACCCCAAGGACGGGCGCGACCGGGCGGCTGTGACATCAGCTCAGACGATTTTCGCGATCCAGGTCGGCAGGTCCTCGATGGAGGCCAGTTCGACGAAGCGGTCGTCGCCACTCGGCGCCTCGGCCAGCTCGTGGGCCCAGGTCAGGGGATAGGGCACGTGGGCGGCATAGGCGCCCGCCTCCAGCGCCGGGAGGATGTCGGAGCGCATGGAATTGCCGCACATCACCGCCTGCGCCGCGCCGGTGCCGTGGCGCGCGAAGACGCGGTCATAGGTGCCGGCGTCCTTCTCGCTGACGATCTCAACGGCGGCGAACAGGTCACCCATGCCCGATGCGGCAAGCTTCTGCTCCTGGTGCAGCAAGTCACCCTTGGTGATCAGCACCAGCCGGTAGCGCTCGGAGAGCTCGGCCAGACAGCGTTCGACACCCGGCAGCGGCTCCACCGGCTCGTTCAGCATCTCCCTGCCGGCGGCCAGGATCTCGCGGACCACCGACGGCGGGGCCTCGCCGTCGCAGAGCTCCATCGCGGTCTCGATCATGGAGAGGGTGAAGCCCTTCACTCCGTAGCCGTAGAGCCGCAAATTGCGCCGTTCGACCTCCGCCAGCCGCGCCTCGATCGCCTCGGCGTCCGCGAATCCGGTCAGCAGGGCGCTGAAGCGGTCATGGGTCAGGCGGAACAGGGTCTCGTTGTGCCAGAGCGTATCGTCGGCATCGAGACCGACGGTGGTGATGGTCGTGGACATGGGCTCTGAATACGTCGCTTCGGTCGCGGAGTGAAAGGCGGTCAAGTCGCGGGCGCCGATGGGTTTGTCTGCTTAATCGCCAGGCGCCGTGAAAAGCTTACGACCAGGGATGGCGAAGGTCGCACTTTCGCAACCAATTTGAGCTGCCGTGACCTCCATTCTTTGGTGTGTCCTCCCCGGGGCGTTTTGCATGGCAGAGGCTGGAATTTCCGGCTGGATCGGACGGCGGCTTCGCAGCCTGGGCCGGCGTTTGAGCGACCATGCGGTGGCCGCCGCCGAGGCGGACGCCGCCACCGCCCAGGACCGTCTGCGCGAGGCGATCGACCTGCTGCCGGAAGGCGTCGTCTTCCTGGACGCCGAGGGCCGATACATCCTGTGGAACAAGCGCTATGCGGAGATTTACCACCGTTCCGCCGACCTGTTCCGCCGCGGCGAGAAGCTCTCGGACACCCTGAAGACCGGCGTGGCGCGGGGCGACTATCCAGACGCCATCGGGCGCGAGGAGGAATGGCTCGCCGCCCGCCTCGACAAGCTGACCAATCCCTCCGGCGAGCGGCACGAGCAGCGCCTGGCCGACGGCCGCTGGCTGATGATTGAGGAGCGCCGCACCTTGGACGGCGGTGTCATCGGCCTACGGGTCGACATCACAGCCATGAAGCAGCAGGCCGAGGCCCTGGAGGAAGCCCTGCACCGGGCCGAGGCCGCCAACCGCGCCAAGACCGATTTCCTCGCCGACATGAGCCACGAACTGCGCACCCCGCTGAATGGCGTCCTGGGCCTGGGCCAGGCACTGGCCGGCACCGATCTCACCGAAATCCAGCGCGCCCTGCTTTCCGACATGATCGCCAGCGCCCAGGACCTGGACGGCCTGGTCAACGGCTTGCTGGACTATGGAGATCGGGCCCGCGCCGCCGACGCCGCACCGGCCGCCGCGCCCTCCGACGTACCGGCCCTGCGGGTCCTGGCCGCAGATGACAATCCCACCAACCGCAAGGTGGTGGAGCTGATGCTCAGCGCCGCCGGCGCCGAGGTGATCAGCGTGGAGAACGGGCAGCAGGCGGTGGACGCCTGGCGCGCCGGAGTCTTCGACGTGGTGCTGATGGACCTGCGCATGCCGGTGATGGACGGACTGGAGGCGATCCGCGCCATCCGCAAGGCTGAGGGCGCCGGCCTGCCTCGCGCGCCCATCATCGTGATCAGCGCCAACACCTCGACCACCGACGTTGAGGCTTCGGCGGCCGCCGGCGCCGACCGCCACATCGGCAAGCCGCTTAGAGCGGAGGAGCTGTTCGAGGCGATCTCGGGGGTGCTGGACTAAGGCCTCGCGCGGTGACGTTTATCGGGCCCCGTCTTCAGCCTCAGCCGCCGTCCTCATCCACCACGATGGCGACGGTTTTCCCGCGCGACTGCGGATCCCAGCCCGCGGTGATGGCCGAGGCGATGGCCTTGGCCACCAGTTCCGGCGCAATCATTGAGGCCTGCGGTTGCGGGGCCCCGTGGCGAGGCGGCGGGCCTGGCGGAAATTCCAGCATGGCTTCCCGCTGGCCGTCCTTGTGGCGCACCGCCACCACCTTGCCCCGCCAGTCCGCGGCGGGGCCAGACCATTGGGGCCGGCGGTGGAACCGCCAGACGTAGATCTCTCCGTCGACGGCGATCTCGAACTCGGAAGGTTGCTTGATGCGGGGCATGCGCGGAGTTAGCCCGCCCGGCGCGCCCAAGCCACCCTGTTGCAGCGGCCGAGCCGTTCGAGGCGAACTCGGAGGGCTCGACGAGAGGTGCCGCCGCCGCAAAAGTCTGGCCGAGGGCGCGCGATCACGGCATCCTCCTCAAACCTCGGGGGGGATAGATGACAAACGATAGGTGGCGCGGCCCTGCACGAGGGCTGATGGGGTTGGCCTTGGCGGTGGGCGTCCTGATTACGGCGCCGGCGGGCGCGGGAGCGCAGTCAAAGGCGAAGTCGAAAGCGCAGTCGGCCTATGATGAGCTTTGCGGAGCGAAGCCCGAAGCGAGCCCGGCGACCTGCGCAGCCTTGAAGGGTGAGCTGTCCGCGGTGTCAGCGGCCTCCGCCGCTCCGGCGAGCCAACAGGCAGCCCAGTCTGTCCTGGCGATCAAGGCTGACGTCCGCGACGGCAAGGCGAACGGCTTCCTCGGCGAGAAGTACGCGCAGCACACCTACCAGGCGCGACCGGGCTACTATTACAAGGTCAAGTTGACGGCGACCGACCGGGTCAATGTGACTCTCTGCAAGGTCCCAGATCCGAACTCCTTCGCCTGCTGGGGGCGCCTCGACAACTGGACGATCACCGACTGGGAGATGACGGGCGACGAGACCGTCTATGTCACGGTCAGAGGCGTGAAGGGGAAAGGCGCCTACCAGCTCGACGTGGAGGAGCGGCCATATACCCAGGCCTGGGAGAAACAGTGGACCGCCAGGAACGCGGTGGTCCGCGCCTTGTCCGGACAGGTGTTCTTGGGCGCCCAGGGCACCATCGTCTCGTTTGTGAAGGTCGGCGATGGCGTCGAACTCAGGATCGCCGACACCACCGGTCGCTTTCACCGGAGCGCGCCGCTGAAGAACTTCCAGAGCCATGTCGGCAAGGGCGCCTTCGTCTTCACCGGCGAGGAGTGGGTCGCCAAGAACGTCAACACCTTCAACGTCCTGAGCATGATCGGCGCAGACTCGATCGCCACATACTATGACTGGGGCTTCGGCGATCACTTCCGGATTTTGCCTTCCGGAGATCTACAGATGACCCGGTTCGCGGGCGGCGCGCCCCAGGCCTACTGGCCCGTCCGGCGGCTACCAGCTGACGAGGCCATCGAGGTCACGCGCCGCTACGCCGACGCCCGACGCGCCCAGTTCCAGGCCGCTGCGCAGCGGCGCGACGACCGGGACGCCCTTATCGGCCAACTTTTCCAGGGCGCCCTGATCGCAGGCCAGGCCTACGCCGCCGGGATGCAGGAGGCCGCTGTGATGAACGCGCGCTCCCAGGCCATCATCGACGAAGCCGCGGCGTCCGACCGGCGCTACAACGAGGCTCGGCGTGCGGCCGCCTTGGCCGAGCGCAGCATTCCGAGCGCCCCTGCGGCCGCCTCCCGGCCCGCCGCTCCGAGAGCCGGTCAGAGCCAAGCCGCGGCGCGCCCGATCACGCCGGGTTCTCCCGCCCCGCAGGGGGCCTTGGCAGGGAGCAGCGCGACGAAATCAAGGGATCGGAATTGCAAGAAGGTGAGCCAGGTCCGCTACGGGGTGGAAGGAGAGTCCTACGAAAGCATGGCGGTGGCACGGCAGCAGGCCGACCGCCTCTATCCGGTCTATTGCACCAAGCCTGGCTGGACCTGTGGCGCGATCAGCTGTTCGGAGGACAAGCCGATCACCCTGACCCTGGGCAAGAACACACTGTCGTCCGGCGGCAAGTCGCGCTTCGTCTGCGCCGCGCCGGCGAGGGAAGAGGTGACATTCTGCGACACCCAGGTGTCGTCCGAATAGGGACTGCGCGGGGGCGGCTAGACGGCGCAGCCCTTGTGCTTGCCGAGCACCCGGTCCGTCGACGCCGGATACTTCGCCAGCAGCGCCGCCGGCCGGATTGGCCGCACGCTGAAGGTTCCGCCGCAGTTGGGGCAGGCGCCGCCCAGCCGGGTGTCCACGCAATCGGCGCAGAAGGTGCACTCGAAGGTGCAGATGCGGGCGTCGGGGCTGTCGGCCGCCAGATCGCGGTCACAGCACTCGCAGTTGGGACGAAGGGCGAGCATGGAAGCCTCCTGGGTTTCCGGGCGAGACTGCCAGCCGGGGGCGCCGGCTGAAATGACAGAATTGCCGCGTTTTCCGCCCTACTCCCCGAACCCCTCGCCCGGGTCGACCGGGGACAGACGCAGCAGACGGGAGTCGGCGACCCCGGCGGTGCGATGCTTCACGAACTCCCGGTAATCTGGGTCGCGGACCATGGCCATGAAGGCCTCGGAGCTGGGATATTCGGCGATGAAGGCCAGGTCCCAGGCTTCGTCCTGCGGACCGGTGACCATCACCTGCGGCTTGCCGGCCCAGATCTGCCGCCCGCCCAGCCGCTGGAAGATCGGCGCGGTGGTGCGGCCATAGGCGCGGTAAGCCTCCAGGCCCGTCACTTCCTTGCCGTGGTCGGGGTGCCCCTGCGGGTACTCCGCCCGGGCCTTCACGCGCACCAGGTTCAGCATCTGGATCGGCTGGTCGCGCGGCAGGCCCTTGAACAGCTCCCAGGCCTGACGGTCGGGATCGATATAGGTGCTCATGGAACCTCCTGGTCGAGGATCAGATTGACCCAAGGGACGGGACTCACTACCTACGCGCCCGTTTACCCGGCGCACATGCTATAGCCGGGCGGGCCTCGACGCCCACCCCTTGCGACAAAGATGGAGCCCCGGATCATGAGCGAGCTGCTGCCTGGCGTCACCGGAGTTCTCGTCCTCGCCGACGGGACCGTCATCCAGGGCATCGGGGTCGGCGCGGCCGGGGATGCGGTGGGCGAGGTCTGCTTCAACACCGCCATGACCGGCTACCAGGAGATCCTGACGGACCCCTCCTACATGGCCCAGATCGTCGCCTTCACCTTCCCGCACATGGGCAATGTCGGCACCAATGTCGAAGACCTGGAACAGATGTCGGGCGGCGCCAGCACGGCGGCCCGCGGCGCGATCTTCCGCGACGTGCCCACCCCGCCCGCCAACTGGCGCGC
>NZ_JBBKVV010000017.1:0-50561 GCF_037968635.1 Phenylobacterium sp. | reverse complement strand
CCCGGCGTCGACATGACCCCGCCTCCCAGTACGATGCAGCGCGGCGACCAGGCCAGGGTCAGGCTGGCGCAGAGTTCGCCCAGATAGTCGGCGGCCAGCGCCCGCAGGTCGGCGCGGTCGGACAAGGTCTCGCCATCCGCCAGCCGTCGCCCGAGCGCCGGCCCCGCCGTCAGTCCCTCGGCGCAGTCATCGTGAAACGGGCAGGCGCTGGGAGCCGTGTCGCCGGCCATGCGCTTCAGCCGCAGGTGCCCGATCTCCGGATGCAACGCCCCCTTCAGGGGCCGCCCCTCCACCGCCAATGACCCGCCGATCCCGGTGCCGACGGTGACATAGGCCACGGAGTCCAGGCCCTGGGCCGCGCCGATCGCCTGCTCGGCGAGGGCGGCGGCGGCCACGTCGGTCTCCACCAGGACCGGCGCCCCCAACCGCCCCGCAAGGACGGCGGCGAGGTTGAAGCCGCTCCAGTGCGGCTTTGGCGTCGGCAGCATCAAGCCGCAGTCGGGCGACGCGGGATCGACGACCAGGGGCCCGAAGCTCGCAAGACCGATGGCGGCCAGCGTATCGCCGGGAGCGATAGCGCCATGGATAGCGCCCACCAGGTCGGCCACCGCCTGCTGAGGGGTGGTGGTGACAAACCGTGACGCGACCTGGGATGACACCGGGCGGCTCGGTTCGGCCTCCGTGACCCGGCAGAGAATCTTTGCGCCGCCAGTCTCGATCGCGGCGATCATAGCGCGGGTCATTCGAGCCTCCCGACGCCGTCTTCAGGCTGTCACACTGGCGCGCATATGCCTGCGATGGTTTCCGACGGTCAATCTGTGGCGCGGCGGCAGCGCCGGCGTGCGGCCGATGATGGGTCGGCGAGGCCGGCAGCGGTCAATTTTTTCCACCAAACCGGGCGCCTGCCACCGGTGTCGTTAACGCCGTGCGTCTGGAAAGTCCCACGCCTGTATTCAACCCCGCCTCAGGGTCGGCGACTCGGGCGCAAGCGGATAGCGACAGATTTGAAAACCCGCGCCGGTTGAACCGCCCGACTTGCCGAATTCCACAACTCAAGTTCGCTGAGCGATTTCTACCCAAACTGAGTATAACGTTTGACGTATGGCCATACACGCGGGTGTAGACAGCCTGCGGATAGGCCCGTCGCATATAGCTCCAAAGCCCACTCGAGGCGCTATCGCGACTGATTTTCAAGTAGAATTCCTCGCCAACCAGCCCATTGCGGCGCGGGCATCGAACGTGATCAGCGGGATTGTCGGATGCGACACTCATGGCGCTTTGCAAAGCTGTAATATTCGCCTTTACTCGCCGCATCTTGAAGCGCCGCGCCGGCCGCCCCCACCGAGCGCGCGCCGTGGCTGAGGAGAACAAGACCGTGCCGGAGCTATCCAATAAGACCCCGGACCCAATGGACGTCGCCCTGGGGGCGGCGGTGAGAATCCGCAGACGAACCATCGGCATGTCGCAGGAGGCCTTGGCCGAGCAGTGTGGCGTCAGTTTCCAGCAGATTCAAAAGTATGAGAACGGCGCCAACCGCATCTCATTCTCCCGGCTGGTGCAGATCGCGCGCGCCCTGCGCTGTCGCGTGGTCGACCTGATGGACGTCCTCGATACCCCCGGCCACGACGCCGTTGGCGACCTGGACCTGCTGTCGCGCATGCGCACGCCGGGCGCCCTTGACCTGCTGGCCGCCTTCGAGAAGCTGCCGCAGGACGCGCGCGCTTCCCTCGTCAGCTTCATGCGCGCCCTGACCGGGCCAGACGGCGCCTTGCGCGGCAAGCAGAAAGAGCTGGCCTAATCCGTCCGCGCCGCTCGCGGGGGCGGCGGCGTCGTTCCCTGCGACGCCGACTTGAGGTCGACCGCCGGGATGTGGAGGCGTTCTTGCCGCCGTCGTCGGGCTGGACGAGGCCGTAGCCCTTGGGTGGCGTTGAACCACTTGACCGTACCGCTGGCCACGTCGCGTCGATCCCGGACAAGCCGTTTCAGGTGGGCGTCATGCCCGTCGCCCATCTCGCCGTTGAATTGGCTCAGCGGGGCAACCAAGATCAGCTTTCGGCGAGGACGGCGTCGATCACGGCCTTGGCCTCCACGCCCGACCAGTCCGCGCCGCCGGCGAGGCGGGCGCGTTCGACGCCATCCTTGCCGAAGATGACCGTGGTCGGCATGCCGGTCGCCGCTGGCTTGAAATCGTAGGGCAGCTTCAGTTTGGGGTCGCGATAGAAGGCCAAGGGGGCATTCTGGGCGATGAAAAGCCGCGCCTTGTCGGCGTCACGGTCGCCGTCGATGCTGACCGCCACCACGGCCACCGGCTGACCCTGATACTCCGCCGCCAGCTTGGCCAGGGTCGGCATCTCGATCACGCAGGGGCCGCACCAGGTGGCCCACATATTGACCACCACCACCTTGCCCTGAAAGTCGGCCAGACGGACGGGTTTGCCATCCGCGTCCTGGAAGCTGGTGACCGGCGCGGCGCCCGCTTCGGCCGGGAAGATGAGCTTGGCCATCTCGCCCTTGGCGAGACTCTTCAGACTGGTTGCCTGGCGGGGGTTTATGGATGCCTGCGCCATGATGTAGACAACCGCCGCGACGCCCAGCAGGGCGACGCCCCAAAGCGCGCCTTTGACGAGGCCCGATTTGGGCTTCGCCGTCTCTTCGGGTGCTTGGCTCATGTCCGACGACTCCACTCACGGTTCTGACGCGCCCGCATCTGGCCAGGCCATGTGGGGCGGAAGGTTCAGCGCGAAACCTGCCGAACTGATGCAGGCGATCAACGTCTCCATCGGGTTCGACAAGCGCCTGGCGCCGCAGGACCTGGCGGGGTCCCGCGCGCACGCGGCGATGTTGCGCAAGCAAGGCGTCATTACAAGCGCCGACGAGCAGGCGATCCAGGGCGGGCTGCAGGCCATCGAGGCCGAGATCGCCGCCGGGACCTTCCCCTATCGCGACGAGTTCGAAGACATCCACATGAACGTGGAGGCCCGGCTGCGCGAGCTGATCGGCCCGGTGGCCGGACGCCTGCACACCGCCCGCTCGCGCAACGACCAGGTGGCCGTCGATTTCCGCCTGTGGGTCCGCGACGCCTGCGACAGGACAGTCGCCCAGCTCAAGGCGCTCCAGAGCGCCCTGATCCTCAAGGCCGAGGCCCATGCCGAGACCCTGATGCCGGGCTTCACCCACCTGCAGCCGGCCCAGCCGGTCACCTTCGGCCACCACCTGATGGCCTATGTCGAGATGTTCGGCCGCGACGCCGGTCGGTTCGCCGATGCGCGCCGCCGGATGAACGAGTGCCCGCTGGGCGCGGCGGCCCTCGCGGGCTCCCCCTTCCCCATCGACCGCGACGCCACAGCCAGGGCGCTGGGCTTCGACCGGCCCACGGCCAACTCGCTGGACAGCG
Source organism: Phenylobacterium sp. (assembly GCF_037968635.1). Classification (GTDB taxonomy): domain Bacteria; phylum Pseudomonadota; class Alphaproteobacteria; order Caulobacterales; family Caulobacteraceae; genus Phenylobacterium. The sequence continues at coordinate 47,167 of NZ_JBBKVV010000017.1, read as the reverse complement.
TCTCGGACCGCGACTTCGCCCTGGAGGCCTTGGCCGCGGGAACACTGGCGGCCATTCACCTGTCGCGCCTGGCCGAGGAGATCGTGATCTGGATGACGCCGCAGTTCGGCTTCATCAGGCTGACCGACGCCTTCACCACCGGCTCCTCGATCATGCCGCAGAAGAAGAACCCGGACGCCGCCGAACTTGTGCGCGCCAAGACCGGCCGCCTGATGGGCTCGTTCACCCAGCTCGCCGTGGTGATGAAGGGCCTGCCGCTCGCCTATTCCAAGGACATGCAGGAGGACAAGGTCCCCACCTTCGACGCCTTTGACGCCCTGGAACTTTCGCTGGCCGCCATGGCCGGGATGGTGGAGGACATGGAGCCGGTTCCGGCGAAGATGGCCGCCGCCGCCGGGGCAGGCTTCTCCACCGCCACCGACCTCGCCGACTGGCTGGTGCGCACCCTCGACATGCCGTTCCGCGACGCCCACCATATTACCGGCGCGGCGGTGAAACGGGCCGAGCAGCTTGACTGTGATCTCTCCGACCTGCCCCTGAAGGAGCTTCAGGCCCTTTCCCAGGGGATCACAGCCGAGGTCTATGACGTTCTCACCCCACGGGCTTCCGCCGGGAGCCGCAAAAGCTACGGCGGCGCCGCGCCGGACCAGGTTCGCGCCCAAGTCGCGCGTTGGAAGGATATGCTGAAATGACCCTTCACCCCTTCGTGCTGATCGGCGCCCTCGCGCTTTCCGCCACTGCCCTGTCGGGCTGCGGAAAGATGGGTGAGCTGGAACGGCCCGGCCCCATCGGCCATGCGCGGTCCAACGCCGACGCCGGCGCCAAGGCCACGCGCTCGATCCGCACCGTCGATCCGCGGGATCGCAATTCCGACCCGGCTCCGCAGCGCAGCCAACCGATCGAGAGCACCAACGACCCGATGGCGAGCGGCCCCCAAGGCGCCCTCAACGACCCTTACGCCCGCCCGCGATGAACCACTTCGAGCTTTCGGGGGGCGAGCTCGCCTGCGAGAACGTCCGCCTTAGCGCCATCGCGCAGGCTGTCGGCACGCCGGTCTATGTCTATTCCACCGCCACTCTTGAGCGGCATTACACGGTGCTGCGCGACGCCCTCGTCAACGAAGGCCTGGGTGATCCGCTGATCGCGTTCGCCGTGAAGTCCAACTCCAATGTCGCCGTCCTGCGCACGTTGGGCCGCCTGGGAGCTGGCGCCGACACCGTGTCGGAAGGCGAAATTCGCCGGGCTCTGGCCGCCGGCATCCCCGGCGACCGCATCGTGTTCTCCGGGGTCGGCAAGACCGAGGCCGAGATCGCCTTCGCCCTGAACGCGGGCGTCGCCGAGATCAATGTCGAGTCCGAGCCGGAGATGCATATGGCCTCCAGGGTCGCCCAGTCGCTGGGGACCCGGGCCGCCATCGCCATCCGCGTGAACCCGGACGTCTCGGCGGGCGGCCACGCCAAGATTTCCACCGGCAAGTCCGACAACAAGTTCGGCGTCTCCTTCTCCGAGGCCGAGCGACTCTACGCCCAGGCCTCGAACAACGCCGGCCTCCGGCCGGTGGGCGTCACCTGCCACATCGGCAGTCAGATCACTCACCTCGCCCCGCTTGAGGAAGCCTTCGTCAAGATGCGCGGCCTGGTGGAGCGCCTGCGCGGCGAGGGACTCAGCGTCGAGCGCCTGGACCTGGGCGGCGGGCTGGGCGTGCCCTATTTCAACATGCCGACCCCGGCCACCCCCGCCGACTACGCGGCCATGATCGCGCGGACCATGAAGGGCCTGGACGTCCAGTTCGCCTTCGAGCCCGGCCGAATGATCAGCGCCAACGCCGGTGTCCTGCTCTCCACCGTGCAGCACATCCACGAGCGCCCGGAGGGTCGCAAGTTCGCGGTGCTGGACGCGGCGATGAACGACCTGATCCGGCCGGCCATGTACGACGCCTATCACGACATCCGGCCGGTGAAGCCGCGCGCCGGGGACCCCGTCACCTATGATGTAGTGGGCCCCATCTGCGAGACCGGCGACACCTTCACCCGCGACCGCGACCTGCCCCGCCTGGAGGCCGGCGACCTGGTGGCCTTCATGAGCGCCGGCGCCTATGGGGCGGTGATGTCGAGCGAGTACAATAGCCGCCTGCTGGTCCCCGAGGTGCTGGTGAACGGCGACAGGTTCGCCGTGATCCGCCCGCGCCCGACCTATGAGGACATGCTGGCCCGCGAAGCCATGCCTGACTGGTTTTAGTCCAGCGCCCCGATGTACGGGAGCCCACGCAGAGCGCCGGCGGCGTCCATTCCGTAGCCCACCAGATAGCGGGCCGGCGCCTCCCAGGCGACGAAGTCCGGGACGATGGCCCGCGGGGTCGGCCAGGGCTTGGAGGCGAAAACGGCGGTGAAGGTCCGCGCGGCGCCGGCGTCGCGGACCAGGCGGCTGGCTTCCGACAGCGACAGGCCGGTGTCGATGACGTCGTCGATGATCAGGGCGGTGCGGCCCGACAGGGGGCGCTGCAGGTCGGCGCGCACCTCGCAGCGGCCAAGACTGGCGCGTTCGTCGCCGTAAGAAGCCAGCCACAGGGCGTCGAAGCGGACGTTCCGCCCTTGGCGCGAAAGGGCCCGGGTCAGGTCCGACGCGAACCACAGACCGCCGGTGAGCAGGCAGACCGCCACGGTGTCGTCGTCGATCCTGGGCGCGATCTCGGCGGCCAGGGCCTCGACTCGGCGCGCGACCTCAGCCTCCGACAGCAGGACGACGGGGTCAGCCATGGGGCTCCAGGGCGTAGGGATTGTCAGACGACAAGGGCTTGGCCTCCACCGGCGCGAGGCCTTGGCCCGGGTCGGGCGCGGGGCCATGGGGGGCCTCGGGCGCGTGGGCGGCTTGCGGGACATCGGGCTCGGCGGCGCCGCGCAGAGGGCCGGACGCATGCGGCGTCACGGCCACCTTGGCGTGGGTTTTCTTCCCCTTGGCCTTGGCGGTGTCGGGCGCAAACGAGATCTGCAGATCATGGGCCGTGGTCGGCGGGTCGAGGATGGCCAGGGCGAAATGGCGGGTTTCGCCCGGCGGCACCACCGGATCGGCGGGACGGGCGATCTTGGTGACGATGGTCTTGCCGGCCTTGTTGAGCAGCTCGATCTTCAGGGGCGGCGTGACGATGGCGTGGTCTTCAACATTGCGGATCATGCCGGAGATGGACAGCGCCGCATGGCCGTCCTGCAAGGCGGGTTCCGCACGCGAGCCTTCGATCACCAGGCCCAGGGTGTTCACCGGCAGTCCCGCCAGGGCGTAGGCCCGGGCCGAACCCGGCATGATCTTCACCACATTGACCCGGAACACCACGGCCAGACCGACCACGATGACGATGGTCGCGGCCATGCCGGCCCAGACAATGCCGTGGGCCGCAGCTTCACGCACCTTGCGGATGTTCTCGACCTTGGCGCGGATCACCTTGGGCAGTTCGGCGCCCGGCAGGTCACTGAGGGCGGCAGGCTCCTCGGTCTCGGGCTCGTAGGCCTCACGGGCGACCGCGCCCTCCTCGGCCGAGACGTCCAGCTCCAGCGTGGCCTCGGGATGCGCGGTCCAACGGTTGCCGCAGGAGGCGCACTTCACCGCGCGGCCCTCCGGGGCGATCTTGCGATCATCCACGAAATAGCTGGTGGCGCACTCTGGACAGGTCAGGATCATGACGGTGGAATTGGTCTCGCAACCCAGGCTGTTGTTATGGAGCGTCACCGCCCTGGCGCGGTCAGCGGTTTTGGGAGCGACAATATCGCCCGCCGGTCCCCGCGCCGAATCCAATGCGGACTGTTATCTCGATTCCTAGCACGCGGCCCTTGCCAAAACGCCAATCCATGCCAGCGGCCGATCGTCCAGGTGACAGATTCGCCCCTGAGGCGAGCGATTATGCGGGCATGGCCCCGCGGGCGCCTGGGGTTGCGATCCGCACGCGCCGGTTCTGCTGGCGCATTGTCCGGGCTTAGGGTAGCCGGGAAGGCCGATGCCCAGACAGCCACACGACGAGGGGGCGCTCGACGCCGATGGCGCCATCCTGGCCTTCGACGATGTGTCGATGCGCTATGGCCGCGCGCCTGAGACTTTGAAAGATCTCAATTTTTCCCTGGCGCCGGGCTCGTTCCACTTCCTCACCGGCGCCTCGGGGGCCGGCAAGAGCTCGCTGCTGAAGCTGATCTATCTGGCCGCCAAGCCCTCCAAGGGTCTGATGCATCTGTTTGGTCAGGACGTGTCGGCCGTGCCGGTCAAGGAACAGCCGATGCTGCGGCGGCGGATCGGGGTGGTGTTCCAGGAGTTTCGCCTGCTGGACCACATGAGCGCCTTCGATAACGTGGCGCTGCCCCTGCGCATCGCCGGCCGCAAGCCCGACAGCTACCGCCAGGATGTAGCCGAACTGCTGGCCTGGGTAGGTCTTCGCAGCCGCATGCACGCCATGCCCGCGACGCTCGCGGGTGGTGAAAAGCAGCGGCTGGCCATCGCGCGCGCCGTGGTCAATCGCCCCGACATCCTGCTGGCCGACGAACCTACCGGGAATGTCGACCACGAGATGGGCCTGCGCATCCTGCGGCTGTTCGTGGAGCTCAATCGCCTGGGCACGACGGTGCTGATCGCCACCCACGATCAGGATCTGGTGGCCCGCTCCGGCAAGCCGGTGCTGCACCTCGAGGACGGGCGGCTCACGGCCCTGGGCCCCGTCGGAGGCGGCCTATGACCGACTTCGATCCCGTTCGCTGGAAGCCCGCCGCCTTCCTGCCTGAGGCCGACGCTCGCGACGGCTCGCTGATCTTCGTGGTGGCGACCTTGTGTTTCCTGGCCTGCCTGACGGCCCTGACCGTATTGGCCACCGATCGCGCCGCCCGCGGCTGGAGCGATCAGCTCACCGGTCAGGCCACGGTGATTGTCCGGGCCAAGGGCGCCGAAACCCCCGACAGCGCGGCCGCCCGGGCCGCCGAGGCCCTGTCAGGCCTGCCGGGTGTCGGCGAGGTCCGCGCCCTGGAGAAGGAGAAGGCCGAGGCTCTGATCGCCCCCTGGCTCGGCGACACCGCCGATCTGGACGACCTGCCGGTGCCCCGTCTGGTGGCCGTGGATCTCGATCCCAAGGCGCCGGCCACGCCCCAGAGCCTGGACAAGGCCCTGAAGGCGCAAGGCCTGGACGCCGTCGTGGACGATCATTCCATCTGGTTGAAGGACATCCAGCGCGCCGCCGGCTTCGCCCGCTGGGTCGGGGTGGCGGTCTTCGCCCTGATCGCCGCGGCGGCAGGCGCCGTCGTGGCCTTCGCCACCCGCGCCGGCCTTACCGCGCGCCACGAAGTGGTGGAGGTGCTGCACCTGGCCGGCGCCGAGAATGACTTCATCGCCCGGCTGTTTCAGATGCGTTTTGCGCGAATGGCCGCTCTGGCGGGCTTGTTCGGCGCGGGCGGCGCGGCGATCATGGGGGCGATACTGCGCCTCATGGGAGGGGGCCAAGGCTTGACCCCGGTGCTGCCCATCGCCTGGACCGACCTGCTCGCCGTCCTGCCCTGCCCTGTGGCGGTGGGTCTGGTGGCCGCCGTGGCCGCGCGCCTCACAGCCCAGTCCCTGATCGCGAAGATGACATGAGAAGCCTGGTCGCAATCCTGGTGGCCGCCCTCATCTGGAGCGCGGGGCTGTTTTCCTTCACCGCCCGCATCGAGGCCTCGACCCCGGTGGCCGAGCCGCCGCGCGCCGATGGCGTCGTGGCGCTGACCGGCGCAGGCTCCAACGAGCGCTTGGCGGCCGGCGTCAATCTGCTGGAGAACGGCAAGGCGCAACGGATGCTGGTTTCCGGGGTCAATCCCGAGGCCAGCCGGGAGGATATCCGCACGGTGAGCAAGGCCGTCCGACGGCTTTATGATTGCTGCGTGGACCTCGACTTCACCGCCGCCGACACCGTGGGCAATGCACGCGAGACCGCCGACTGGGCCAGGAAGCTGCGCTACAGCAGCCTGATCGTGGTCACCGCCGACTATCACATGCCCCGCGCCATGCTGGAGCTGCGGGCCACTATGCCGCAGATCGATCTGCGACCCTATCCGGTCGCCACCAAGGTGGTGAACGCCAAGCGCTGGTGGCGCACCAGCGGCGGCGCGCGCTTGATGATCGTCGAGTATTCCAAGTATCTGGCGATCCTCGGCCGAGAGGCCGTGCGTAAGCTGGGCCCCAACGACGCCCCGGCCCAAGACAGGAAGGCCTGACCTTGCAGAAGCTCCGCTCCCTGACCTTCGCCGTGGTGTTCTACGCCTGGTCGGTCTTCGTCTCCCTGGTGATCCTCACCCCGCTGCTGATCGCCCCGCGCAGCTGGACGGCGGCGGTTTTCGGCCTCTGGAGCCGAGGCATCCGCTTCCTGCTGAAGGTGATCGCAGGGATCGAAGTCGAGGTGCGTGGACGCGAGTTCATGCCCACGACGGCGGCCCTGGTGGCGCCCAAGCACCAGTCGATGTTCGACGTCTTCTCGCAATTCTCGCTGCTGCCCGACGCGTGTTTCGTCACCAAGAAGGAGCTGCTGATGATCCCCTTCTTCGGTTGGTTCGCCATGAAGGCCACCATGATCAGCGTGGACCGCGGGGGTCATTCGACCGCCCTGCGCAAGTTGGTTCGCGACGCCAAGGACCGCTTCAGGATTCCCCGCCAGCTGGTGATCTTCCCGGAAGGCACCCGTGGCGATCCGGGCGCGCCCGGCGACTACAAGCCCGGCATCGCGGCGCTGTATCGCGAGCTGGAGCTGCCGGTCTATCCGATGGCCACCAATGCCGGGGTCCATTGGTCGCGCAAGGGCTTCAACCTGACGCCAGGGGTCATCGTCTTTGAATATCTGGAGCCGATCCCGCCGGGCTTGAAGCGGGGCGAGTTCATGCGCACCCTGGAGGAGCGGATCGAGGCCGCGACAGGAAAGTTGCTCAGCGCCGATTCGGCTTATCGGCCTCCACAAGCGCCAGCAGTCGCGCCATGAGGACGTCGTGGACGCCTTCAACACGAAGGTGCTCCACCAGATCGCGCAGGTAGTCGACGTTCCTGCCCGACAGCCCGGTGGCCCCGGCGATCAGTTCAGCCTGACGCTCCAGGCTCAGCGCGCCCGCCCACTGCGGATGCTGGGTGTCGGACAGGAAGACCAGGGTCTTGACCCGGCGGCCGTCACCCAGTCGGATGGCGGCGCTGCTCTCCACATAGGTTTCTGTCGGCTGCTCGCGTTCGCGCAGATAGGCGTAGACCTCGCTCCAGTCCTTCTCGGCCACCCGATAGGCCGCGCCACGCACCGCGCCGCCCGGCGCCAAACCCAAGACCAGTCCCGGGCGTTCATAGGTGCCACGGTGGTGGACGGAATAGATGCAGAAGGCGCGGCGGCGGCCATGTAGGGTGGCGCTCTGGCGTTCGACGTACGCGAATCCAGGCCGCCACATCAACGACCCGTAACCGAAAACCCAGCGCTCAACAGACATGGCCCGCCGTTCCAAAACCCCCGAAGCTCCCCCTGTGCCCGATCCCGAACCCGCCCGCAAACCGCGAAGGTTCTGGCTCTATGCACCGTTCGTCGTTCTGCTCATCGCGGCGGCGGGCTGGACGGCGCTATGGCTGCAGGTGCGCGGCCAGATCGCGACCCGCATGGACGCCGCCGCCACCGAGCTTCGCAAGGCCGGCTACGAGGTATCCTGGAAGGACCGCACCCTGGGCGGCTATCCTTTCCGCCTCGACGTGGTGCTGACGGACGCCCGCATCCGCGAGCCCGGCGGCTGGGCGATCGCCATGCCCAAGCTGGAGGGCGAGGCGTTCCTGTACTCGCTGGGCCATTGGATCGCGGCGGCTCCCGAAGGCCTCACACTAACCCGTCCCATCGGCGGGCCGGTGGACGTGCGCGGCGAACTGTTGCGCGCCAGCCTCACCGGCCTGGACAAGCGCCCCCCCGCCTTCTCGTTCGAGGGCCGAAAGCTGACCTTCGCGGCCGGCGCCGGGGCGCAACCCTTCGGCCTGTCGGCCGCCGACAAGGTGGAGCTGCACCTGCGGCCCGGTCCCGATGACCAAGGTGCGATCCTGTTCAAGGTCGACAACGGCAAGGCCCAGCTCAGCGGCCTGTTCGCCCAGTTGGCCGGCGACAAGCCGATCTCCATCGTCTGGGATTCCATCCTCTCCAAGATGAGCAGCTTCCAAGGCCAGACCTGGCCCGCCGCTGTGCGGGCCTGGAGCGGTAGCGGCGGCCTGATCCAGGTGCGGCAGGCCGGCGTCACCGCCGGCGACGCTCTGATCGGCGCCCAGAGCGGTCAGCTCGGTGTCGGCTATGATGGCCGCCTGGTGGGGTCGATGGACCTCACCCTGCGCCAGGCGCCTCGGGCGTTGGCCGCCATGGCCGCGTCGGGAACTCTGGCCCCTGAGACAGCCCTGGCCGCCGCCGCGGTGGCCGCCGCTCGCGAGGACAGCGCCTCAGTGGCGCGCGCGACCCTCACCTTCGAAGCCGGGCGGATGACCCTCGGGCCTGTGGCGATCGGCGCCTCGCCTCGGGTCTATTGATGCTGGGGCACCCGAACGCCAGGTCAGCTGGATATTCGCGCCGCCGGATGTCGCATGCCCTCGGCCAGGGGGGCATGGTCGCCGCCGCTCACCCGCTTACCGTGGCGGTCGCCCTGGACGTTCTGAGACGTGGCGGCAACGCCGTCGACGCCGCCGTCGCCGGTGGCCTCACCGCTTCTGTGGTGATGCCCGAGATGTGCGGCCTGGGGGGCGACCTGTTCGCCATCGTCCATGCGCCAGGTCATGACCCCTTGGCGATCCTGGGCAGCGGCGTGGCGCCCCGCGCCGCCACCCTTGAGCAGATGCGCAAACACGGCGACCCCAGCCCTACGGGCGTGAAGATGCCCTTCCGCGGCCCGCTCTCAGTGGCTGTGCCCGGTATGGTCCACGCCTTCGGCGCCCTGCTGGAGCGGTTCGGTTCGCGGCGCCTGGCCGAACTGGCCGAGCCCGCCATCGGCTATGCCGAGGGTTTCCCGCTCACGCCGCTGGGCGCGCACTTCATCGCCAGCTCGGCGGACCTGCTCCGCCAGTATCCCGCCTCGGCGGCGGTCTTCCTGCCTGGGGGCGCGATTCCGCAATCGGGATCGATCCTCCGGCAGCCCGACCTCGCCCGGACCCTGCGGACTCTCGCGACGCAAGGGACCCAGGCCTTTTACAGCGGTGACATCGCCGACCGGATGGCGGCTTTCATGGCGGCCAATGGCGGGGCCCTGTCGGCCGAGGACCTGGCCGCCCATGAGACCGTGCTGGCGGCGCCGATCGCCACCACCTATCGCGGCCACACCGCCTTCCAGACTGGCCTGCCCAGCCAGGGAATGATCCTGCTGGAGGCCCTGAACCTCGCCGAACAGGTGGATGGACAGGCCCTGGCCAGGGGCGATGCGGCGGCCATTCACCTGTTGGCCGAGGCCGTGAAGCTCGCCTATGCTGACCGCCTGGGATACGCGGTCGATCCCGCCTTCGGCGCGCCGCGCCTCGAAACCCTGATTTCCAAGGCCTGGGCCGCGAAACGCTTCGCCGCCATCGATCCCGAGCGCGCGGCGGCGACGGTCCCAGCCGGCGAAATGACCGCCGGCGACACCACCTATTTCTGCTTCGCCGACGGCCAGGGGATGATGGTCTCCCTGATCCAGTCCGTCTCCTCGAACTTCGGCAGCGGGATGGTGGCGGGCGACACCGGTATCGTGCTGAACAACCGCGCCGGACGCGGCTTCTCCCTTGAAGACGGCCACCCGAACATCTTCGCGCCCGGCAAGAAAACCCTGCACACCCTCAACTGCTACTCGGTGGCGGACGCCTTGGGGACGCCCGTGTTGGTGGGAGGGACGCCTGGCGGCGACGGCCAGCCGCAGTGGAACCTGCAGACCCTGGTGGCCCTGATTGACGGCGGGCTGGACGTCCAGGCGGCCATTGAGGCGCCGCGCTGGACAGTCTGGCCAGGGACCGATCCCTCGACCCTGCCCAACCCCTATGAACTTCAGATCGAGGCGCGAGCGGGGGACGCGGTCATGTCCGGGCTGGAGGCTCGCGGCCACATCCTACGCCGTTTCGGCGCCTGGGGCGGGGGCGGCGCGGCCCAGGCCATCGCGCGCGATCCCGTCACCGGGGTCCTGGCCGGGGGTTCCGATCCGCGCGCCGAAGGCCTGGCCCTGGGGTTCTGATGCCGACGCCAGCGATCCTCTTCGAGCCGGACGGCTATGTTGTCACGGGTCCCAAGATCATGGGACGGCAGTCGGCCGGCAACGCCTTCCTGCGGGCCGCCATCCAGGGCCGCCGGGGCGGGCCGCTCTGGGGCTACACCCCCCGGCGTGCGTCGGCCGAGGCCTTCGGCGACCTCGTCAAGCAGATGGACCCCGAGGCCCCGGTCGGCTGGGTGCTGCCCCATCAGTTCGCCCGCATGCGGCAACTGGGCCTGCTCTACACCCCTGGTCCCGGCCTCGAAGCAGCGAGCCAAGTGAGGTTGCGCGCCGGGATCGACGCCTACGCCGTCTGCGGCCTGACCCACACCATCGCCACGGGCCGCGTTATGGAGGAAATCGCGGGCCTGCTGACTGCGCCCATCGCGCCCTGGGACGCCCTCATCTGTACGTCGCGGGTGGCGCGCGACACCATCGACGCCATCGTCGGCGAGCAGGCCGACTACCTCTCCTGGCGCCTGGGGGCCTCCATCAAGCCGGTCCTGCCCATGCTGCCGGTCATTCCGCTGGGTGTGCATTGCGCCGATTTTGGCGCCACCCCGCAGGATCGGACCGAGGCCCGGGCGGCCCTGGACCTGTCGACCGATGAGATCGTCGTGCTCTTCGCCGGGCGACTGTCGCCGGCTGGAAAGGCCCACCCCTTCGCCATGTGGCGCGGCCTGCAGGCCTGCGCTGAACGCACCGGAAAGAAGATCGCCTTCGTGCAGGCGGGCCAGTTCTTCATCCCCGCAGCCGAGGCCATGTACCGCCAGAGCGCGGCCTGGATCTGTCCCGATGTGCGGCAGGTGTTCGTCGATGGCCAGGACAACGCGGCCTACCGCTCGGTCTGGGCGGCGTCGGACATCTTCCTCTCGCTGGCCGACAGTGTGCAGGAGACCTTCGGCCTGACGCCGGTGGAGGCGATGGCGGCGGGACTGCCCTGCGTGGTCAGTGACTGGAACGGCTACAAGGACACGGTGCGTGACGGCTTGGACGGGTTCCGAATTCCCACCTGGTCGCCAGGCGCTGGAGAGGCCGGCGCGGAGATGGCCCGCGACTACGAGACCGACGTCACCACCTACGACTTCTACATGTCGCGCCTCAGCACCACCGTCTCTGTGGACTTCCAGGTGCTGACAGACCGGCTGAGCGAACTGGTGACCAATCCCGACCTGCGCCGCCGCATGGGCGACAGCGGCCGGCGCCGCGCGCAGGAACTCTATGACTGGCCGGTGGTCTACGGCCAGTACGAAGCCCTGTGGGCCGAACAGTCAGCCGTGCGGCAGGCCCATGTCGTGGGTGGCCCGACGCCTAGGGCCTCGCCCAGTCACGCCGACCCGTTCGAAATCTTCGCCACCTACCCGACCCACCACATCACCGAGGCGACCCGGGTCTCGGTTGGCCCCGACCCCGGCGCGGAATGGCACGACCGGCTCGCGGACCTGTTCTCCCTCTGGCGCACCCCTGAGACCCTGTTGGCGGCCACCCTGGCCCACGTGGATCAGGGCGAGACCAGCGTCGGCGATCTGGCGCGGGTCGCCCTCTGCCCCCCGTCGACAATGATCGTGATCGTGGGACGGCTGACCAAGATGGGGCTGCTGCGCCTGTCGCCGCCGGCTACTTCACCGCCCTCAGGGTGATCTGCAGCTCACGGGCCACGCCCCAGAGCTGATCAGCCTTTTCGCGCAGGTCCTCCCGGGTCAGCTCGCCCCGCGCCACCTTGGCCTGCCATTGGGGATCATAGACCTGGACGGCCTGGACCATCTCGAAGTCCACGTCCATCAGCACCGCCAGCATGGTGTAGTTGGCGCGCGCCTCCATCCAGATGCGGTTCTGGGCCTTGGACATCATCTTGAAGGTCAGGGGCGTGAAGGCCCTCACATGGGTTGGGTCGGACCAGAAGGTGTCGTGGCGCACGTGCGGCACGTGAATCTCCACCAGCCCGCCCGGCGCGGTCACCCGGTAGAGTTCCCGCATCACCGCGGCGAAGACCTTGAAGTCGGCCCCCACGTGCTCGAGGACGTGCTTCATCAGCACATGGTCGAACCCGTCGGTGGGCAGATCCCAGGGCGTGCTCTCGATATCCAGCCGCTGATCGGGCTCGCACTCAGGGAAGTTGTCGACGTTCAGCCAGCCGTCGCGCTTGTCGAATCCGCATCCGAGATTGAGCTTCATGAGACCGACCATGACGTGGCGGGGAGGGCTGGGCAACCGCCGGGCCAGAGCTTTGCGCTGCAACCGGTTTCCCGTGCAACTTTATTGCGGCGGACGGCCCTATTGCGCGGGGCCACGCGATGACTTAAGCGCCGAACCTTCGTTTTCGGGGGACAAAATGGCCGACGCCGATCCCAAGCTAGCCGCGCCGTCGCTGGACGCCGTGCGTGCGCGCCTGGACGAGATCGACGCCGCCTTGCTCGCGCTCATCGATGAGCGGGCGGGCCTGGCCAAGGATGTCGCCGCCGCCAAGCTGGCGGCCGGCGACGGCGACAAGTTCGCCCTGCGCCCCGGCCGCGAGACCGCCCTCCTGCGACGCCTGCTGGCCAAGGAGCGCACGGCGGCGAGGCCCAGCCTCGTCGTCCGCATCTGGCGCGAACTGATCGGCGACAGCCTCTCGCGCCAGGGGCCTTTCCACATCAACGTCTGGGGCGGCAAGGACCCGGCCAAGGCCGTTGAGCTGGCCCGCCACCGCTTCGGCGCGACGCCGCCCCTTCGCGCCCTGGGGAAGGCCGAGGAGGCGCTGGCCGCCGCCAAGACCCCCGGCGGGGTCGGGGTGCTGGCCCTGGCGGCCGACACCCCCTGGTGGGGCCGCCTGCTGGCCGATCCGAAGCTCCAGGTCTTCGCCGCCCTCCCTTGCCTCGCCGCCTGGGGTCCGACGAGCGCCTTGGCCGTCGCCGAGGTCGAGGTCGAACCCACCGGCGATGACCGCACCTTCTGGGTCACCGACGCCCCGGGCTCCGCCGCCGCTATCGAGGAGGCCCTGGGCCGCGACGGCGTGGCCGGCGACCTGATCGCCGAGGTCGGCGGCCTGAAGCTTTTCGCCCTGATCGGCTTCTACCAGGCCGGTGACGAACGCCTCGCCCGTGCACCTGGGCGCCTTTCCGGGGTGATCGGGGCTGCGCCCGCCCCGCTGGACGTGTAAGAGGCGAGCCTCACTCCCGCTTGAAGCGTCCCATGTCCGACACCGTCCTCGACCGCGCCAAGGCCCAGCGGCCCACGCCGAAGCCCGGCATCCTCGACATCGCCTGCTATGTGCCCGGCAAGGCCAAGGTCGACGGGATCGAACATCCGCTGAAGCTGTCGGCCAACGAGAACATCCTGGGCTGCAGCCCGGACGCCAAGGCGGCCTTCGCCGGCGCCATCGACCAACTGCACATGTACCCTGACGGCCGCACCACGATCCTGCGGACCGCCATCGCGGAAAAGTACGGCCTGGAGCCCGAGCGCCTGATCTTCGGCTGCGGCTCGGACGAAATCTTCCAGCTGCTGAACCAGACCTTCCTCGAACCCGGCGACAACATCGTCCAGGGCGAGTTCGGCTTCGGCGCCTACGCCATTGGCGCGCGGGCCTGCGGCGCGACCGTGAAGCTGGCCAAGGAGGTCAACCACCGCATCGATGTCGACGCGATGCTGGCGCAGGTCGACGACCGCACCCGCCTGGTCTTCGTCGCCAATCCCGGCAACCCCACCGGCACCTGGATCACCGGCGAGGAGATCCGCCGCCTGCACGCCGGACTGGCCCCCAGCATCGTGCTGGTGCTGGACGGCGCCTATGCCGAGTTCGTGGCCGACCCCGCCTTCGAGGACGGCATGTCGATGGTGCGCGAGTTCGAGAACGTGGTGGTCACCCGCACCTTCTCCAAGCTGCATGGCCTGGCCGCCCTGCGGGTGGGCTGGGCCTATATGCCCGTGGAAATGGCCGACGCCCTGGACCGCATCCGCCTGCCCTTCAACGTCAACATCCCGGCCCAGCTGGCGGGCGTCGCCGCCCTGGGGGATGACGAGTTCCAGGCGCGCTCCCTGGCCCTTGTCGAACAGTGGCGGCCCTACCTGATCCAGCAGCTCGGCGGCCTGGGCCTTGAGCCCGTGCCCTCGGCGGCCAACTTCGTGCTGGTGGGCTTCCCCACGACGCCCGGCAAGACCGCCAAGGAGGCTGAGGCGTTCCTGGCCTCGAAGGGGATCATCGTGCGGGGCGTGACCGGCTACGGCCTGCCCGACCACCTGCGGATCACCATCGGCCTTGAAGAGCATAACCGCGCCGTGGTCGAGGCGCTCGCCGCCTTCCTGAAATCCTGATGGCCGAGATCCTTTTCCCCCGCATGGCGGTGATCGGCTGCGGCCTGATCGGCTCCTCGGTGATCCTGGCGGCGCGCGAGGCCGGCGCCGTGGGCGAGATCATCGTCGCCGACCTCAGCGAGGCGCACCGCGCGCGCATCGTCGAGCTGGGCTATGCCGACAAGGTCACCGGCGATATCGCCGAAGCGGTGGCCGGCGCTGACCTGGTGGTGTTCGCCGTTCCCGTCCTGGCCATGGGCGAGGCCGCAACCGCCGCCGCCCCGGCCATGAAGCCCGGCGCCATCGTCACCGACGTCGGCTCAGTGAAGGGCTCCGTCGCCCAGGCCCTGATGGCCGCCCTGCCCGACACCGTGTTCATCGTTCCGGGCCACCCGATCGCCGGCACCGAGCACTCCGGCCCCGACGCCGGCTTCGCTGAGCTGTTCCAGAGCCGCTGGGTGATCCTCACCCCCCAGCCCCGGCAGGACGATCCGTATCTGGAGGCGGTCAGCCAGCTCTCTGAGTTCTGGCGCGCGCTCGGCGCCAATGTCGAACTGATGGACGACCGCCACCACGACCTGGTCCTGGCCGTCACCAGCCACCTGCCCCACCTAATCGCCTACAACATCGTCGGCACCGCCGCCGACATGGAGGAGGTCACCCAGGCCGAGGTGATGAAGTACTCCGCCGGCGGCTTCCGAGACTTCACCCGTATCGCCGCGTCTGACCCCACCATGTGGCGCGACGTCTTCGTGGCCAACAAGGAGGCGGTGCTGGAGATTCTCGGCCGCTTCACCGAGGACCTGCAGGCCCTGTCGCGGCAGATCCGCTGGGGGGAGAGCGACAAGCTGTTCGAGCTCTTCACCCGCACCCGCGAAATCCGCCGCGGCATCATCGCCGCGGGCCAGGAAAGCGCCGAACCCAACTTCGGCCGCGACCGCGGCAAGCACTAGGGACCGGTCGCCGGGGGGCGCATGCAGGAGCTTCTGCCAAGCCTGGACCTGATGCTGCGCGGCGCCGCTTGCGGCCTGCTGATGCTGGTGGCGGGCCTGCTCATTCGCGACCACCGGGACGTCACTGCAGCCCGTTTCGGCGCCCTGTTCGCGCTCAGCGCCACGGCCTTCACCCTGGCCACGACCCTGCAACTTCACGGTCGCCTGGGGCTGCTGACCGTGCCCATCCTGGCCCTGATGGCGGGCGGCAACCTGGCCTTCTGGCTGTTCGCGCGGGCGATGTTCGAGGATGGTTTCCGGCCGCGGCCCTGGCACGCCCTGGCCTGGCTTGGGATCGTCGCCGTCGGCCTCTACGAAGCTCTCGGCCTGGGACCGGAGATGACTCCGGTCGCCATCGCGGTGCGTGGCTTCCTGGTGCTGGAATCGCTTGGGCTTGGCCTGCTGGCGGCGGGTCAGACCTTGGCCTCCTGGCCCGCCGACCTGGTGGAGCCAAGGCGCCGCGCGCGGCCCTTCGTGGTGGGGGCTGCGGCAGGGTTCATTGCCCTGAACGCGCTGTCGGACCTGATAGGGCCGCGCACGACCGTTCCCGACCTCGGCGCCCTGATCCGCGCCCTGGCCCTGGCCGTCATCGCCCTGGGGGTCGCCGGCGCCCTTCTGCGGGTCGCAGGCGCGGGTTGGCTGACGCCGGCGAATACGACCGCGCCGGTGCGGCCCGTCGAGCCCGCCGACCAGGGCCTGACCGCCGCCCTCGACAAGGCCATGAACATTGACAGGGCCTATCGTCAGGAGAGCCTCACCATCGGGAAGCTGGCCGAGCGGCTGGGAACGCCGGAATACCGGCTGCGGCGTTTGATCAATTCGGGCCTCGGGCAGCGCAACTTCAACGCCTATCTCAACAGCTACCGCATCGCCGACGCCAGGACGGCCCTGGCCGACCGAAGCCAGGACGCCGTGCCGATCCTGACCATCGCGCTCGACGCCGGGTTCAACTCCCTAGGCCCCTTCAACCGCGCCTTCCGCGCCGAGACCGGCATGACGCCCACCGACTTCCGGCGCGCGTCGGCCGATTCCGGATTCGGCCAGCCGGAGTTCAAACCCGGCGAGCGACGGGGCGCCTGAGGGATCAGACTGCGGGCCACCTTCCCTGGAGCCCTCGCATGACATCCCTTCGTCCCTGGCTGCTGATCGCGGCCACCCTGCCCCTCGCCGGCTGCGGCGCGCTCAGAGGCGCGGCCCAGGTGGCCACCGGCCTGGCCAGCCACCAGATCTGTTCCGCCGCCTTTGTCTCCCGGATCGATCCTGAGATCTTCCGCCGCGAGGCCGTGGACCCGGATCTAGGGCCCGCCCACTGGCTGATGCGGACCGAGGTGGATCGCGAGGGCCAGTCTGTGAGCGCCAGCCTGGCGGGCCTGGCGACGACCCGGGCCGTCTATCGCGGCCCTTCGGGCTGCCTGGTGCTGCATGGCGCGCCACCCCCTGTTCCGCCCGAACCGATCCCGGCGCCGAGACCGCGCGCCCTGACCCAGGCGCCTGCCTCGGCCGCCGTCGAGGAAGCCCTGGACCGGGCCTTCGCCGAGCCCGCGAAGCCGTGGCGGCGGACCAAGGCGGTGGTGATCCTGCGGGACGGCCAGATCGTCGGCGAGCGCTATGCCCCGGGCTATCGCCCCGACACCGCCATCACCGGCTGGTCGGCCACCAAGTCGGTGACCAACGCCCTGGTAGGCGTCCTGGTCCAGCAGGGAAAACTCTCGGCGGACGGGCCGGCCCCGGTGGCGGCCTGGAAGGGCGACAGCCGCCGCGCGATCAGCGTGGACAACCTGCTGCGGATGACCAGCGGACTGGCCCTGGGGGACTCCCTGAACGCCAGCCTGAAGAGCGCCTTCGATCCCTCAGCCGTCATGCTGTTCGCCGTGCGGGACATGGCGGGGTTCGCCGAGGCGCGCGCCTTGGTCGGTGCGCCGGGGACAAGCTGGACCTATGCCGACGCCAGCCCGACCATCACCTCGCGGATCATCCGCGACCAGGCGGGCGGAACCGAGGCCGCCATGCAGGCCTTCGCCCACCGCGAGCTGTTCGACCGGCTCGGTATGGAGCATCCGACCCTGGAACTGGACGCCACCGGCACACCGCTCGGCGCCAGCCACATGTGGGCCAGCGCCCGGGACTGGGCGCGGCTGGGCCAGCTCTATCTCGACGACGGTGTCGTGGACGGCGAGAGGATCCTGCCGGCGGGCTGGGCCGACGATGCCGCCCGCCCGACCCCCGGCGCGGAGCAGGTGGGCTATGGCGCAGGCTTCTGGACCAACCGGGGTCCAGGCCCGGGCGCGCGGCGGCGCATTGCCCTGGGGATGCCCGCCGACGCCTATTTCGCCCGCGGCCATCAGGGGCAGTACGTGGTGATCGTGCCCTCCGCCCGCCTGGTGGTGGTGCGGCTGGGGATCACCCCGGCGGCGGGCAATGACATCGAGGGCGTCGCCCGCCTGGTGGCTGAGGCCATCGTCGCGGTCAGGCCGCCCGAGTGATCTCCTCGGCGGCGCGGCCGGAGAGTTCGGCCATGTGGTCGAACCGGGCGGTGAAGGTCCCCAGGCCCTGGGTCAGGCCGCGCAGCTCGGCGATCAGATCGAGGCGTTCATGGCGCGGCAGCCCGACCTCGATCTCTTCCCAGCCGGCCCAGCCCTCGCGAGGCTGGAAGCCCATGATCTGGCCACGCCGGGCTGAGATCGCCTGGGTGACCTTCGAGGTGCTGGCCGACGGCGCATAGATCGTCAGCTTCTCCACCGGCTCCAGCAGGTAGGGGGCGCACTGAGGCAGGCCCTCGGCCATGGCCAGGCGGCCGGCGGCGCGGAAGGCCATTTCCGAGGAGTCGACGCTGTGGTGGGAGCCGTCGATCAGCACCACCTCCAGGTCGGTGACCGGGAAGCCCAGCGGCCCGCGTTCCAGGGCGTCGCGCACGCCCTGTTCCACGGCGGGGACCCACTGTCGGGGCACCACACCGCCCGTGATCCTGGCGCTGAAGGTAAGGCCTGAGCCGCGCGGACCCGGGCGGATTTCCAGCACCACGTCGCCGAACTGGCCGTGGCCGCCGGTCTGTTTCTTGTGGCGGCCACGCTGGGTGACGCCCTTGCGGATGGACTCCCGGTAGGAGATTTTCGGCCGGGCCGACGCCACCTCCAGCCCGAAGCGCCGATGCAGACGGTCGAGGGTGACTTGCAGATGGGCCTGCCCCTGGCCGGTGAGCAGGGTCTCCTGAGTCTCGGGATCGAGCACCACGTGCAGGCCCGGGTCCTCCTCCACCAGCCGCGCCAGGGCCGAGGACAGGCGCACGTCGTCCTTGCGGTCCTTGGCCGCCACCGACAGCGCGTAAAGCACCGGCGCCTCGGCTGGCGCGATGCTGGTCCTGCGCGCCTTGCCGTCCATGGAAACCACCTCGCCGGCGTGAGCCGCCTCGATCTTGGCGATGGCGGCGACCTCTCCAGAAGCGGCGTGGTCGATCTTCTTCGTGCTTGAGCCGGTCACCGTCAGCAGGCCGCCCGCCCGGCCGTGCTGGCCGTCGGCGGCGGTGAGGTCGTCGCCGTCGTGCAGGTCCCCGCCCATCACCCGGGCATAGGTGAGCTTGCCGACCTGGCCGGCATAGGAGGTCTTGAAGGCGTAGGCGCAGGGACCGGTGAGCCCCAGACGGGCGGCGGCGCGCTCCACCTCCGGCGTCTCGTGACGCAGGGCCTTGAGCAGGCGACGCACGCCCCAGCCGTTCAGGGCCGAGCCGAAGAACACCGGCACGATCTGGCCCTGGCTCATCTCGCTCAGCAGGTCGGCGAACACCTCGTCCTGGCTGGGGGCCAGGTCCGACAGAAGCTGTTCCATCAGGGCGTCGTCATAGTCGGCCAGTTGTTCCAGCATGTGGAAGCGGGCCTGGGCCTCCACCTGCGCCAGTTCGGCAGGCAGGTCGATGCGCTGCGAAGCCTGCCCGGCGCGGTAGACGAAGGCCCGCTCCAGGGCCAGGTCGACGAAGCCGGTGACATGCTCCTTCTCGACAAGGGGAATCTGACGGGCCACCAGAGGCGCGGCGCTGACCGGCGCCAAGGCGGCCAGCACATCGTCGAGGGTCCCGCGCGCCTGGTCGATCTTGTTGACGAAAACGGCCCGGGGGACCCCGAGCCGTTCAAGCTCTTTGAAGACCGGCGCCAGCAGGGCGGCCCGGCCCGGATGGGGGTCAGCGACAATGACCGCAAGGTCCACGGCAGGCAGGGCCAGGTCCCCGGCGGCGGCGAACTCTGTGGAACCGGGCGCGTCGATCACGGCGTAGCGGTCGCCCAGGAGTTCGAACCCGGCGATGTTGAGCTCCACCGACTGGCCTCGGAGCCTCGCCTCCGGACTGGCGTCGCCGACGCTGTTGCTGCCGACCTCGCCCTGACGCGGGAGGGTCCCACTGGCGAACAACATGGCTTCGAGAAGTGTGGTCTTGCCGGTTCCGGCCGCCCCGACGAGGGCGATGGCGCGCACCGAGCCGCTATGGCCCATGTCCAGATCCTCCGCAATTTGGCTTACGCGCCTCATACGGGCGTGACCGCCGGTGGCCAGATGCTTCACCCGCAGCGGCCGCGGCGCAAGCGCGACCGTGACCCAAGGCCGCGATTTACCGCCTAGGGTGGGTCGCAACGCCCGATTCGCACGGATATTTGAAGGACTTCGTCCATGAACGGCTACGCCTGGCTCGGCATCGCCATCCTCTGTGAGGTGATCGCCACCACCGCGCTGAAGGCCTCGGAGGGCTTCACCCGGCTGGTCCCCTCGATCATCACCTCGGCGGGATACTTCGTGGCGTTCTACTGCATGGCCCAGTCCATGAAGACCGTGCCGGTGGGGATCAGCTACGCCATCTGGTCGGGGATCGGCATCGTGCTGATCACCCTGCTGGCCTGGGTGATCTTCAAGCAGAAGCTCGACCTGCCCGCGGTGCTCGGCATGGGGTTGATCCTGGCGGGCGTGCTGGTGATCAACCTCTACTCCAAGGCGACGGTCTAGCCTGCGTCCACCACGCTGATCAGGACGCCCATGTTCTTGATGAAGGCCGAGGTGGAGACGCCCATCACCTGCCGGTCGGTCGGATAGGGCGAGGTGTCGGTGGCGTCTCCGACATGGGTCTGTGAATAGTCCCCCGGCGTCGGGGTCTTGGAACCAGGACCGGAGTAGCGGTTGCTGCCGGCCAGCAGAGGCGTCGGCCAATAGCCCTGCGCATTCAGCTCGGCCACCAGCTTGGCGGCGGCCTCAGGGCTGGCCGGCGACGGCGCCAGGGTCCCGCCACCGTTGAGGTCCGACGTCTCGAAGTCCTGGTTGGCGAAGAAGCGCGGCAGGGGCCCTCTGTGGGTCAGGGGGGAAGCCTCCTTGTCCAGCGGCGTCGTCTTCAGGGCCGCGTACCGGGCCCGCAACGCGTCCAGCTTCACCAGCCGGAAGGAGCTGTAGTGGGCCAGGGTCTTCTCCGGATTGTCGTCCACATAGTACTCGCCATTGACCACATTGGACCCGCGCCGATGGACGTAGAGCGGGCGATCGGTTCCGATCTCCAGGAAGGTCGGATGGGTGCGGCCGTCCGGCCGCGGCGTCGGCAGGGCCACCTTGCTCAGCCAGTCCAGGGCCTCCGGCACACGGGCCAGGTACTTCGGATCGCCGGTCAGCTCGTAGAAGTTCATCAGCTGGGCGGCGTTGGCCGCCGTGGTGTGGGTGGTGAGCGCCCGGGGCTCGTAGCTTCGAGCGGCGGCGGGCGTCAGGTCGTCCACCCGATGCTGCAGGCCCCAGCCCGCCTGCGGCGCGGGCTGCTGGGTGATGAGGAAGACGTCCATGGCCCGGGCGATGGCGGGCCCCACGCGGGGATCCCCCAGGGTCTGGGCCACCATGACCAGGAACTTGATGTTCTCCCCGGCCACGTCGTCGTTGAAGGTGATGTAGCCGGTATAGTCGGCGCCGTGCGCGGTGAAGGGTCGCCCCGCCGGCCAGCGCTGCGGCCACCCGCCATTGGGGTATTGGCTCTTCAGGACGAAATCCAGCGCCCGGTCCAGCGCCGGCTTGAACTTGGGATCGCGCTTGTCCAGGTACATGCGCAACAGGAATTGCATGGCCTCCGACGAACCGGCGTCGTCGAAGGTGGCGTTGCCCCAGTCGTGCTGGAATTCCTCCATCCGCCAGGCGTTGGCGCCGATGGTCGCGTACCATTCGGCCTTCGCCGCCTCGCCGCCGAAATCGATCAGGTAGTTCCAGCCCCCGGTGGGAAGTTGCCCCGCCATCAGGCACTCCGCCGCCTGGGTCGCGGCGGCGTAATAGGCCTCGTCGCCGGTGGCGTGATAGGCGTCGAGGAAGAGGTGCCCCACCGTGCCCGTCCCCGGCGGCTGCACCCAGACCTGGGAGGCGCTGGCCTCCAGCTCCCCCCAACGGCGCGAGAAGTCCGGCAGGTACGACCAGACATAGCCCCCATGCACGGCGGCCTTGTCGGTCATGAACCGGGTGGCGCGCTTCATGGTCGCCAGGATCTCGGCCCGCGTGGCGGCTGAAGCGTCGGCGGGAAGCGCCAGGGCGCCGGCCATGCCGGCGAGAATGGCCCGTCGGGTCGCGTGCATGTCTTGGCCTCCCTGGCGAATTGACGCCATCATGACACCGGTGTCAGGCGATGCAACCTACCCTTTCTCGCCTTCGCCCAACCCTTGAGGCCCTCGCGTGTCAGGCCGATCAGGACCTGACCCATGGGCTCAAGGTGTCCCCAGGAACTCGGTTGTGGCCTCGATGGCCTCCACCAGGCCGAGGCGTTCGATCTTCACCCCTTCGGGCAGGCCGGAGAACAGGCGCGTGGGGGCCGCGGCGTCCAGCATGACGAAGACTCCCTTGTCGTCGGCGCGGCGGATCAGGCGGCCGAAGGCCTGGCTGATGCGATTGCGGGCGACGCTGTCGTCATAGGCCTTGCCGCCGAAACGGACCCGGCGAGCCTTGTGCAGAATGTCGGGGCGCGGCCAGGGGATACGGTCGAAGACCAGCAGGCGCAGCGACCGCCCCGGCACATCGACCCCGTCGCGAACGGCGTCGGTGCCCAGCAGGCAGCTGTCCTGTTCGGCCCGGAAGATGTCCACCAGCGCGCCGACCTCCAGGGGATCGACGTGCTGGGCGTAGAGCGCCAGGCCCTTGTCCGATAGCGGCGCGGCGATCCGCTCATGCACCGCGCGCAACCGGCGGATGGCGGTGAACAGGCCGACCCCCCCGCCCCCTGCGGCCAGGAACAGCTCGCGCATGGCGGCGGCCACCTGGCGCGGATCGTCGCGGCCAACGTCAGTGACCACGAAGGCGCGGGAATTGGTCTCATAGTCGAAGGGCGAGGCCAGCCGCAGGGTCTTGGGCCGGTCGGGCAGGCGCGCGGCGCCGGTACGCATCTCGGCCAGGGCGAAGGGATCGGCGAGCGTCGAGTCGGCCAGGGTGGCGCTGGTCACCAGCACCCCGTGGGCGGGAGCGATGACGGTGTTGGTGAGGGGCTCGGTCGGATCGACCCAATGGCGGCGGCAGGCGGCGTCCACCACCCGGCCATAGAGGAAGGTGGCGTCGAACCAGTCGACGAAATCGGGGTCGTCCTCGGAGTCCTCGTCGATGGCCCGCAGCATGGAGCGCCAGGCCGGCAGGGTCATGCGGGCGCGCCGGTCCAGGCCCCTCAAAGCGCCTTCGATGCGGGCGCGATCTCCGGGCGGTAGGGTGGCGGCCTCGTCGTCCAGGACGTCCTCCAGGTGACGGGCCAGGGCCAGCAGGGGCGCCTCGATGGCGGCGAGCGCCGAGGCGGCGGCCCGCGCGGTCTCGCGCACCAGGTCGAGCGCCGGGCGGGCGGCGCACTCCATCCCAACTTCCGACGGCGCGGCGCGGGCGCGAAGTTGCTCGATCACCGCCACCACGAAGTGCTCGATGGGCCCCATGGGGTTCACTTCGCCATTGGGCGAAGCCACGCGCCCCGACCAGCCTTCACCGGGCAGGGCGGCGGCGGCGCGGGTGGCGTCCACCAGGGCGCGCTTGGCGTCGTCGCGGTCGCCCAGCACCTCCATCAGGCGCGCTTCCAGACCCCGGCCGCGGCGGCCGCGGCCCTCGGGCCCTCGGATCCAGCGGCGCAGCTCGGCGGACTCCGCGCCTGACAGCGCGGCGGCGAAGGCCGCGTCGGCGGCGTCGAACAGGTGGTGGCCCTCGTCAAAGACGATGCGCTTGAGCTGGGTGGTCTCGCCGTCGGCCTTGGAGCCCCGCGCGGCCCGCGCGCCGTCAAAGGCCGCCTGGGTCAGGACCAGGGCATGGTTGGCGATGACGATGTCGGCGCGGCGTGAACCGCGCACCGCCTTCTCCACGAAACAGGTGCGGTAGTGGGCGCAGCCGGCATGGATGCATTCCCCACGCCGGTCCACCAGGTTGGCGGCGCTGGCCTGGCCCACGGGCGGGATGGCGAACAGGGTCGGCAGCCAGGCCGGGAAGTCGCCGCCGGTCATGTCGCCGTCGCGGGTGGCGCGCACCCAGCGGGCGGTGAGCGCCAGGCCGATCAGGTCGGCCCCACCGAGCTGGGCGGTGTTGGCCTGGTCCTGGAAGTTCAGCAGGCAGAGGTAGTTCTCGCGCCCCTTGCGAACCACGGCCTTTTTCGCGCGGACCTTGGGATCGGGATAGATGGCGTGGCTCTCGCGCTCGATCTGACGCTGCAGGGCGCGAGTATAGGTGGAGATCCACACCGCCGGCCCATTGGCCTCGGCCCAGAGGGAGGCCGGCGCCAGATAGCCCAGGGTCTTTCCGACCCCGGTGCCGGCCTCGGCCAGCATCATGCGGGGTTCGCCTTCCTTCTCACGCGGGGAGAAGGCGAAGGCGGCTTCGGCGGCGAACTCGGCCTGGGTGGGCCGCGCCTCGTCCAGGCCCGCCTGGCGCAGCAGGTCGGTGAGGCGCTGGGCGGCGGCTTCCGGCGCGATGGGACGGGAACCCGCTTCGCCCGGCGGCGCCTGCTCTTCCCACTCGGGAACTCTCGTCCACACGTCCATGCCTGAGCCGCGGAAGGCGTTGCCGACGGGTGCGGAGCGCAGAGCCCCGATGACGGCGGTCCCCCAGGCCCATCCGGCGCGGGCCAGGGTCTCAGCAATGGCCAGCGCCTCCTCGCGAGAGGGCTCCGGGGTCAGGGCCAGTTCGGCCAGCAACACGTGGCAGGCCTCGCGCAGCACCTTGGCCTGTTCCGCCGCGCCCTTGGGTTCGGGCAGGCCCAGCGCCAGGGCCAAACCCGCCGCCGAAGGCGCGCAGAACCGGGCGGGCCGGACGAAGGCGAACAGCTCCAGGGCGTCGAACAGCCCCTGCGAGCGGGCGGGCGTATGCACCCCCAGCCGCTTGGCGGTCATGCCCGCATGGGCCACCAGGACCGGACCATGCTCGAAGAGATCACGCGCCTCCGGCGCCCGGATCAGCT
Source organism: Phenylobacterium sp. (assembly GCF_037968635.1). Classification (GTDB taxonomy): domain Bacteria; phylum Pseudomonadota; class Alphaproteobacteria; order Caulobacterales; family Caulobacteraceae; genus Phenylobacterium. The sequence continues at coordinate 22,307 of NZ_JBBKVV010000017.1, read as the reverse complement.
GCGCCCGCGCCGCGTCGGCCGCCGCGGCGCGGGGACCGGGCAGGACGACAAGGGCGGGGGCCAGGTCAAGACTCGGGGCGAGCGCGGTCACGGCCTCTGACTACCGGAATTCATGACGAAACGGAACGGGAACGGAGCCTCCGACGCGACGGCAAGGGGAATCCGACGTTCCCATGGCCCGCCGGCTGGCTCATGATCGGCTCCGAACCCCGTCGTCAGCATGGGGGCGAGGGGGAAGCATGACGCGCCAGAAGGTCCTGGTTCTCTATCTGGCCAACTCGGCCCTGGATTCTCCGGTGGTCGCCTGGGCGGTCTATGACGGGACCGGCGAGACGCGCCCTATGGCCGGGGACGACGACCAGCCGCCCTATCGCACCGGAACCGACGCTCTGCGCGATGGCTGGCGTCTGTTCCAGGCCTCGCAGATCCTGCCGCACGCGCGCGGCGAGGAGTTCGATCTCGCCTATCTGAAATACGAGTTCTTCTTCGAGCAGCTTGTGGAGATGACGGCATGAGCGAGCAACCTGTCCTGCTGGACTCCCTGCAGATGGCCCGGTTCACGGCCCGCGGTTTCCTGCGCTTCGACGGCGTGGTCCCCGAGGAGATCAACCGCCAGTTCCTGGCGCAGGTGGGCGAGGCCGCCGACCCCGAGCCGGGCCGCAAGGTCATGCGCGCCTTCGGAGAGTTGCTGGGCCAGGCGGAGATCCCGGAGGTCGCGGCCGGCGCACCGCTCTCGTCCACCTACCCGCAGGGCTCGGCGATCCGCCGGTTGCTGGACCTGCCGTTGGTGAAGGGCGCGATCCAGAGCCTGGCAGGACCTGATCCGGTGTTCGATCACCACTTCCTGCACGTCACCTTCCCGCCCGCCTATTACGAGGTCGGCGGCGGGGAAAACGTCTCCCAGCACACTCACCAGGACTCCACGGTCGATCCGTCCAAGGGCTTCGACCTGCAGGTCATGTACTACCCCCACAAGGTCACCCGCGAGATGGGTGGGACCCGCTTTATCCCTGGCACCCACCTTCGCAAGGTCAGTGAGGTGGCCCTGGGCCGCTACCAGAACATCCGGGGCCAGCAGCATATGGTCTGCGAGGCCGGGACCCTGCTCTTCCTGCACAACGGCCTCTGGCACGGCGGTGGGGTGAACCTGGCAGACCGCACGCGGACAATGTTCAAGATCCGCATGAACCCCAGCGCCCCGCAGGTGCGCCAATGGGACATGGCGACCCTCCCGGCGGAGCCCAACCCCCGACCAATCTTCTATGTGAAGAGCGCCCAGCCCGAGACCGTGGAGTCCATCCTGATGACGCCCGAACCCTGGTTCGAGCAGGACACCGGGCGGCTGGAGTTCGTCAACCGCATCAAGCTTTGGCGCCATCTGACCGGCGATCGCACCTATGACGCCGACCACTGGATGAGCCGGTTGGAGAATCCCGCCCGGGCTTGAGGAACCCTCATCGTCGCCGGCCATTTGCGACCTGTCGGGACTGCGCATGATGCGCGCCCTCCCGCCACGGACCCATTGCATGAAACTCCTGCTTGTTCTCCCATTCCTGGCGCTCGCCGCCTGCAGCACGCCGACGCAGCCCAGTGGGATGCTGTCGACCTATGACGGCCTGGCGGTAAAGCCCGGCGCCGTGCGGGCCAGCATCTCGGATCGCAGGGACGAAGCCGGCCTGGAGAAGGTTCACCGCGTGGCGCTTGCGCCGACCCTGGTGGCGGAGAACACGGCCGCCTGGATGTCGGCCCTCGAGCGGACCACCCTGCTGCGGGAGATCGACGCCCAGCTCTGCTTCGAGCTCTCCGAACGCTACGAGATCGCCGCCCCGGACGGCGCCGCGGACGCCAGGGTCCGCGCCGTGCTCAGCCATGTCCGGGCCACCGGCCGGGTGGGCTCGGCGGCTTCGGCGGCGGCCAGCTTCTTCATTCCCGGCCCCATCGGAGTCCGCGCGCCAGGGACCCTTGGCGGGCTCGGCGTTGAGGCCGAGATGGTCGCCGCCGACGGCGGGCAGCTCGCCGCCATCACCTGGACCCGACAGGGCATGGCAGTGGGGACGGACAACCCCTCCCTCAGCCGGATCGGCGACGCCCTGCAGTTCGCCGAGCCCTTCGCTGACGACGCCGCGAAGGTCATGACCGCCAAGGACAGGAAGCCGATCAAGCTGGCGAAGCCCGATCCGTGCGCGCAGTACGGTTCGCGCATGCGGGTGGAGGGCATGGCCGCCAAGTTCGCAACCGGCCTCTACGTCCCCCAGATGAGCGGCGCGCGGGCGCAGGAAGCATCCAGACCCTGATCGCCGAGGGAACAACCCCCCCGCCCACGCCTTATATGGTTAAGCCGTTCGACCGGTTGAGAGGCGCGTCCTGCGCCCGTTCTACACCGACATCTTCCGAACACGGAGACACCTGCGCCGCAGCCGCGCCGGAGGTGGCGTCCTGAAAGGACACCAGATGGTCAATAAGATCCTCGCGCCCGATCCCGGGGGACTTGCGCAGGAGCGTGAGGCCGAGCCGGCCGTCCACCACGCGCCAAACGGTTTTTCCGACCGTTTCGCCCTGGGCTTCACCAGGCTGCTGCGGCTGTGCGCCGACACCTTCTTCGCCAAGCGCTACGGCCATCGCGCCATCGTCCTGGAAACGGTGGCCGCCGTGCCCGGAATGGTCGGCGCCACCATCACGCACCTGAAATGCCTACGCCGCATGGTGGGCGACGAGGGCTGGATCCGCACCTTGATGGAAGAGGCCGAGAACGAGCGGATGCACCTGATGACCTTCGTCGAGATCGCCAAGCCGACGGTCTTCGAACGCTGGGTCATCCTGTTGGCTCAGTGGATTTTCTATATCGGGTTCTTCCTCCTCTACCTGGTCTCCTCGCGCACCGCCCACCGGGTGGTGGGCTATTTCGAAGAGGAGGCGGTGATCAGCTACACCCTCTACCTCAAGGAGATCGACGAGGGCCGCTCGCCGAACGTGCCGGCGCCGGACATCGCCAAGCACTATTGGAAGCTGCCGGCCGACGCGACCTTGCGCGACGTGGTGCTGGTGGTGCGCGCCGACGAGGCCCATCACCGCGACGTCAATCACGGCTTCGCCAGCAGGCTCGCCGACGAGCCGCTCGATCGCCATGCCGCCCCCTATCCACCCCACGCCGACGACCTGCGCATGGAGGCCTGAGCCCACGCCTTTGCGCATGAAACGGAACGGGAACATGCTATAGGGCGAGGGATGGCCGAAGACGCGGGCGCCGCCCTTCCCCTCCTGCCCCCGAGGTTCGCGGACTGGTTTGCGGCCCGCGGCTGGAGCGCGCGCGCGCATCAACTGGAGATGATCTCCAAGGGCCGTGCGGGCCGCGACGCCCTGCTGATCGCTCCGACCGGCGGCGGCAAGACCCTGGCCGGCTTCCTGCCCAGCCTGATCGAGCTGGCCGAACGCCCGAAGGCCAATGCGCCGCGCGGCATCCACACCCTCTACATCTCCCCGCTCAAGGCCCTGGCCGTCGACGTCGAGCGCAACCTGATGGCGCCGATCCTTCAGATGGGCCTGCCCATCGTGGCCGAGAGCCGCACCGGCGATACCGGCCTGGCCCGCCGCCAGCGGCAGCGGGTCAAGCCCCCCGACATCCTGCTGACCACGCCGGAACAGCTGGCGCTGTTCTGCGCCTGGGAAGGCGCCCGGCTCTATTTCGAGGACCTCGCCTGCGTCATCGTCGACGAGATCCACGCCATCCATGCCTCCAAGCGGGGCGACCTGCTGGCCCTGGACCTCGCCCGCCTGCAGACCTTCGCGCCGAAGATGCGGCGGGTGGGGCTGTCGGCGACGGTGGACGATCCCGACGTGATCCGCCGTTGGCTGGGCTGCGCCGCGCCCGAACTGGAGAACAAGGTCGACCTGGTGCGCGGTCCCGGCGGCGCGGCGCCCATCGTCGACATGCTGCTGGCGCAGGGGCGGGTCCCGTGGGCCGGCCACACCGCCCAGCACGCCATGCCGGAGGTCTATGAGGCCATCAAGCAGGCCCGCACCGCGCTGGTCTTCGTCAACACGCGCTTTCAGGCGGAGTTCGCCTTCCAGGAACTCTGGAAGATGAACGACGACGACCTGCCCATCGCCCTGCACCACGGCAGCCTGGCCGCCGAGCAGAGGCGCAAGGTGGAGGCGGCCATGGCCCGGGGCGAGCTGCGCGCCGTGGTCTGCACCTCGACCCTGGATCTCGGCATCGACTGGGGCGACGTCGATCTGGTGATCCAGCTCGCCTCGCCCAAGGGCGCGAGCCGGATGGTGCAGCGGATCGGGCGGGCCAACCACCGGCTGGACGAGCCCAGCCGCGCCCTCTTCGTGCCCGCCAATCGCTTCGAGATGCTGGAGTGCCAGGCGGCCCGGGAGGCTATCGCCGAGAACCGCTTCGATGGCGACGCCGCCCGCACCGGAGCGCTGGACGTCCTGGCCCAGCACGTCATGGGATGCGCCTGTTCCGAGCCCTTCGACCTCCTGAAGTTCTACGACGAGATCGTCACCGCCGGCCCCTATCGCGACCTGGCTTGGGAGGACTTCGAGCAGGTCGTGGATTTCGTCTCCACCGGCGGCTACGCGCTGAAGACCTATGACCGCTTTCGCCGGATCGTGAAGGACCAGGAGGGCCGCTGGCGGGTGCGCGACCAAGCCACCGCCCAGCGCCACCGGATGAATGTCGGCGCCATCCTGTCGCCCGCCGTGCTGGCGGTCCGCATCGCCATGGGCAAGCGCCTGACCGGGGGGCGCAAGATCGGCGAGGTGGAGGAGGGCTATGTCGAGATGCTGGAGCCCGGCGACACCTTCATCTTCGCCGGCCAGGTCTGGTCGCTGATGGCGGTGACCGGGATGGATGTCCTGGTGCGGCCGGCCATGGGCAAGGATCCCAAGATGCCCTCCTGGGGCGGCTCGAAGTTCGCGCTCTCCACCTTCCTGGCCAAGCGGGTGCGCGAGCTGATGTTCGACGAAAGCCACTGGAAGGTGCTGCCCAATGACGTCCGCGAATGGCTGGAGATCCAGAAGGACCGTTCCTTGATCGTGAAGGAGGAAGAGCTGCTGCTGGAGACCTTCCCGCGCGGCAAACGCAACTTCATCGTCTGCTATCCCTTTGAGGGCCGCCTGGCCCACACGACGCTCGCCATGCTGCTGACGAGGCGGCTGGAGCGGATGGGCGCCGCGCCGCTGGGCTTCGTCTGCAACGACTATGCGGTGGCGGTCTGGGCCCTGAACCCGCTGGACGGACTCGATTTCGACGAACTCTTCGCCGAGGACATGCTGGGCGACGACCTGGAATCCTGGTTGTCGGACAGCTTCATGATGAAGCGCGCCTTCAAGGGCTGTGCGATCATCTCCGGGCTCATCGAGCGGCGATTCCCAGGCGAGCAGCAGAAGTCCGGACGGCAAGTGACCTTCTCCACCGACCTCATCTACGACGTGCTGCGCCGCCACCAGCCAGACCACCTGTTGCTGCGCTGCGCCCGCGAGGACGCGGCCACCGGTCTGGTGGACGTGGCCCGGCTGGGGCAGCTTCTGGCCCGCATCAAGGGCAAGATCCGTCACGCGGCCCTGGACCACCTGTCGCCCTTTTCGGTGCCCATCCTGCTAGAGATCGGCAAGGAAAGGACCCCGGGCGCGGCGGGGGAGATGATCCTGGCCGAGGCGGAAAGCGATCTGATCGCCGAGGCCATCGCGTGAGCGCCCTGGCCCAACCCCGCCACGTCTACGACTGGTCCCCCAGCCCTTGCGGCGGCCTGCGCACGACGCTGAGCGGTGCGGCGGTGATCTTCCGCGCCAGCGGGGCCCTGTGGATCGAGGCCGAGCGAATGCTGGTGGTGGCCGACCTGCACCTGGAGAAGGGTAGCGCCTATGCCGCCCGCGGCCAGATGCTGCCGCCCTACGACACCCGCGACACCCTGCGCCGCCTGAGCACCGAGATCGCGGCGACGCGTCCATCCGCCGTGGTGCTGCTGGGCGACACCTTCCATGACCGCGCGTCCGAGGACCGGCTGGCGGCCGACGACGCCGAGCAACTCCGGACTCTGGCGGGCCTGACCCGGCTGATCTGGGTGATTGGCAACCACGACGCCGACGGGCCCCGCGCCCTGCCCGGCGAGGTGGCCGACGAGTTGAACGTCGCCGGTCTGCTGCTGCGCCACGAACCCCAGGCGGGCCTGCAGCCCGGCGAGGTGGCGGGCCATCTGCACCCCTGCGCCAAGGTCACCGCCTCACGCGGCACGGTGCGGCGCCGTTGCTTCGTCACCGACGGCGAGCGTCTGGTGGTTCCGGCCTTCGGCGCCTTTGCCGGCGGCCTGAATGTCCGCGACCCGGCGTTTTGCGGACTGTTCGCCCGACCGCCGCTCTGCGGGGCGCTGGGGACCGGCCGCGTCCACGCCGTAGGCTGGCGCTCGGTGGTCGGGGACTGATCCCCTACATTCGCAGCGCCTGCTCCAGAGCCATGGCCAGCGATACCGAAGCCCCAAGAGTCAGGACCGTCATCAGGCGCGGATAGCGGGCGGGCACGTCCGGCGCGGAGTGGTCGAACAGCCACTGGACGATGAAGGCGCCCATCAATCCGGTGATGACCCATGAGGTTGGAATATCGCCACGAGCCACCAGCAGGCCGAAGCCGGCGATGGGGGAGAGGATCGAGCCTCCTAGCCGCTGCCAGCGCGGTGCTTCCCGACTGCTCTCCAGCCCCCAGCGGATGCCGCCAAGAAAGCCCAGCATGATCGCCGACCAGGCCAGCAGCACGTTCAGCGCATGACCCGACCAGTTCGGCGGACCATAGGCGTAGAGGCTGGCGGAAACGGGGAAAGCCGCCAGGCCAATCAGGGCGATAGCCCACATCGGCTTTGGCGCGGAGGTTTCGGCGTCCGTCACAGGCGTCAGTTCCTCCGGAAGGCGACCGAAGCGACCCAGCCCGCGCCGAGCGCCAGGGCCATTGAGACCAAGCCGTACAACCATGGGCTACGATGGGCGAAGAGGTAAAGAGTCCGCTCGATCCCGGCCTTCTCCACGGTCAAGGGGCGAATTTTTCGCGAGACCGGTTCGCCATTCTGAAACAGCAAAATCTCGGCCTGATACCGGCCGATGGGCGCATCGGTGGGCAGGTCGATCTCGGCCTTGAACAGACCCTTGTCGACGAAGGTCACGCCCTTGTCGTCGGCGTCATAGAGGCCGGCGTTCTCCTTCAATCGGACCACGGCGCGACGCCAATCGAGATAGTCGCTCCCCAGCCGGCTCACCACCACGTCGCGGACGCCGTAGCGGGTCTCGATGTGCTGCTCGAGGGGGGCGTTGATGGCCAGGTGATCGATGCCGGCGCCCAGGCGGCGCAGGGTGCCGAAACTGGCGATCTGATCCAGCGGCCGGCTCGAAGCGGTCATGTAGAAGCCGGGGGCGCCACGGAACACCACCGGGCGGCTGTTGACCCACACCCCAGCCACCTTGGTTTTACGCGCGATCCGGATCGGCTGTTCGGGGCCACGCACGATAACCACCACATCGCTGGGACTGTCTGTGGGGTCGAACACCGCGCCATAGAGCACGATGCGGGCGCCCCGGAAACTGGAGGTGACTCGAACCTCAGTTGTCGTGAGCGCCGCGGAGACCGCCGCCGCGGAGGCGGTGAACTGGGGGGCCGTGGGGCTGGGAATATCGAGAGCCATCAGCCCATCCCCGACATCAGGACAAACGGCTCGTCGGGTCTGAAGAACAGGCCCAGCCCCATGCGCAGGCCGACCAGCAAGACGATCAGGGCCAACAGCGCCCGAAGCTCCTCGGCGCGGAACCGCGAAGACGCCCTCGCCCCAAGCTGGGCGCCCAGCACGCCGCCCACAAGCAAAAGGGTGGCGAGAACAATGTCGACGGTCTGATTGCGACCGGCCTGCAGCACCCCGGTCAGCGAGGTGGTGATGATGATCTGGAACAGGCTGGTCCCCACCACGACGCCCGCCGGCATGCGCAGGATGTAGACCATGGCTGGCACGAGGATGAAGCCGCCGCCGACCCCCATGATCGCCGAGAGGACGCCCACAAACGCCCCCAACAAGATCGGCGGGATGACGCTGATGTAGAGACGGGAGCGTGGGAATCGCATCTTGAACGGCAGCCCGTACAGCCAGGGCGGCCGGCGGTCGCCTCGCGGCTTGGGCGCCTGGCCGCCACGTTGTCGCAGGATCGCCTGCACGGACTCAACCAGCATCAAGCCGCCGATCACCCCCAGGAAGATGAGGTAGGAGAGCGACACCACCAGATCCGCCTGGCCCAACAGCCGCAGCCAGCGGAAGACTTCCACCCCGGCGATCGCGCCCACGACGCCCCCCGCCGCCAGCACGCCGCCCATGCGGAAATCCACCGCGCGCCTTCGGGTGTAGGAAATGACGCTGGAGGTGGAGGAGGCCGCCACGTGGTTGGCCATGCTGGCCACGGCGACGGCCGGCGGAATGCCCATCAGCACCAGGAGCGGCGTCATCAGGAAGCCGCCGCCGATACCGAACAGCCCTGAGATGAAGCCCACGAGCGCGCCGAGCGCCACCAGGAGCGGTGCGTTCACCGAGACTTCGGCGATGGGAAGATAGAGGTCCAAGGTCGCCCCTTATGGCGCCTGGGCCACTACCGCGTGAAGACCGAAAGCTTGGAAACCGTCGACGGATCAAGCTGGCCGGTCGCCTGCATGCCCTGATCGCGCTGATAGGCGGCGATGGCCAGTTTGAGGGCGCCCGAGGCGCTACCGTCGGTTGGCCCTTGGTAGTAGCCGAGGCGCGAGAGCGCCCGCTGAGCCGTGGCCACTGTGGGCGAGGCGGAGGCGGCTGCCACGGCGGTGGCTGGGGCGACGGACGGATTCGGCGTGCTGGCCCGGAACGCCGCCGCGGCGCGCTCGGCCACGGTGCGGGCGTCGGACGAGAGACCCGAGGCCACTCGTTGGGCGCTGGAGCGCGCCTCGCCATCTCCGGTTCGGCCCGCGACCAGATACCACTTGTAGGACTCCGCAGCGTTCTGGCTCACGCCCAGGCCCTGCTCGTAGAGAGCTGCGAGATTGTACTGACTGTCCACCAGGCCGAGGTCGGCCGCGCGGCGGAACCACTGAGCCGCTGTGGTGGAGTTCTTCGGGCCGCCCGCGCCGGAAATATAGGAGATGCCCAGGTTGTGCATCGCCTTGGGATCGCCCCCCTCGGCGGCGCGCTCGGTCCAGCGGCGGGCCTCGATCAGGTCCTTCTTCACGCCGCCCGCGCCGTTTTCGTAGAGCTTGGCGAGGTAGAACTGGGCAGGCGCATGGCCCAGACTGGCGACGGCCTTGAGCTGGTCCAGGCCCCCGGCCTGCTTGGCCTCCACGGCTGAGGCCGCGGCGGCGAAGCGTTGGGCCAGGTCCGCCGCCGGCGGGGTCCCAGGCGCGATGGGTTGAGGCGAAAGCGCGATGGCGACGCGAGGCCCATCGCCGAAGGGCGTGGTATCGGCCTCCGCCGCCATGATTTCCTCGGACTTGCCCGCATTCATGGCCGCCAAGGCGTCGGCCACGCGCTTGGGCGGAGCGCCGCCCGGCTTGCCGTCCATCAGCATGAAGCTGGCGGTGGCGAGGCTGAGGCAGGCTGCGCCGCCCACCACCATCAGGGCGGTCTGCAGCGAGGAGCCGGCACGGCGCTTGGGACGCGCGCCGAAGCTGGCGAACAGCGAGGTCCCCGGCTCCTTGGCGGTCTTTTCCGGCTTGGTCTTCTTCGCCTTGGGCTCCTTGGCCTTACGGCCCTTGCCGTCGCTTTGCACCGACGCACGGGCGGCGGCGCGGGCCTGCTCGATCACCTCGCGGGTGGAGAGCGGGCGGCCAGGTTCCAGCGGCGCGGCGACGGTGTTGGAGCCGATCGGCGCCTCGTAAGCCTCCTCGAGAGGCTCTTCCTCGTCGTGCTCGCCGATGGGGGCGAAGCCGTCAGCGGCCTCGAAGTCCTCGGCGTCGAAGGCGGGGCGTTCCGGCTCGCTGGAGAAGGGCTGGCCCGGGAAGCCATCCGGCGCGTCGGGACCGGTCTCTGGGGGCGCGAAGGCCTGGCGCGCAAGGGGATCGGCGACGGCGGCGCTCTCGGCGGGGCCAAAGCTGGGGAAGGGGTCTGGGCCGAAGGGCGACAGGGGTTCGGTCTTGGCGATAGGCGCGCGGACGATGGGGGCGGCGGCGACCTGTTCCGAAAGCCGCCTATGGGACTCGCCCAGGCGTGCGTCGATCTTTTCGCGCGCCTCCTCCAGCATACGGGCGGTGCGCTCCTCGCTCTGGCGGATGCGCTCCACCAGATCGTCGGAGGCGCGCTCGCTGCGCTGATTCATGCGTTCGGTGACGCGAGCCACCTGCTCGCCGACATCGTCGATGGCCTGGGCCGAGCGGCGCTCGGCATTGGCGATGCGCTCGGAGAGCTTCTCGGTGATGCGGCCGATCTCGGCGCCTAGACGCTCCAGCGCCTCGGCGTGAACACTGTCGGTGCGGCCCAGCTTGCTCTCCATCGCCTGAGCGATGCGAGCGACTTCGCCGCCCACCTGTTCAATCGCGTCGGCGCTGCGGTGTTCGGTGGACTGGACACGGCGGTTGAGGTTGTCGGCCACGGTCAGCACCTCCCGGCCCATCTTCTCGATCGCCTGAGCGGAGCGCTGCTCGGCCACGCGGACATGATCGCTCATCTCGGCCAGCTTGCGCTCCATGCGGTCGAAACGGCCTTCCGCCGAAACCTGGAGCTTCTGGGCGATCTCGCCACGGGCGGCGTCGACGCGGCTGCTGAGATTGGCGGCGAGCTGCTCCAGCCGGCGGTCCAGGGCCGGCGAGGCGCCGCCCTCCACCGCCCGAATTCGGCCGTCCATGTTGGAGAAAGCGTCCTTCAATCCCTCCATGGCCGCGGCGGTGCGGGCCTCGGCGTCGGCCAGGCGGTCGCCGACTCGGCTGACCACCTCCTCGATAACCGCGGTGGGATCGCCACCGGCGCCGTGGGTCTGGACCTCGTCCACCCGCTCGCGCAGGGCCGTCAGGGTTTCACGGGTGCGAGCTTCGCCCTCGTAGAGGTGGTTGGCGACCTTTCCGAGCGCCTGCTCCAGAGCGCGCAAGGCCTCAGCGGAGCGCGGGCCGGCGGCCTCGCCCTCCACGCGGCGGACCCGTTCGGCCAGCCTGGTCTGCTCGGTGCGAGCCTCGTCCACCGCGCCCTCGAACCGGGCGGCGACGGCGATGTTTTCGCGTTCAGCGATTTCGATGCGCGAGAGCGCGTCGCGGACGGAATGCTCCACGGCGCTTATGGCCAGGCCGGCGCGGCCCTCGGAGTGTTCGATCCGATCGGTCAGCCGGTCCAGGGCCAAGGTCACCCGGCCGATCTCGTCGGCGGGATGCTCGGGCGCCTCATAGCGGGCGGCGGGCTCTGGCGCCCTCGGCGGCGCCTGCGGACGGGGAACCTCGGCGCGTGGCGCGTCATGCCGCAGCGGCTCTTCGTGGGAGGCCTGCGGCGGCTCGACGAGGAAGGATTCGGGCCGGATCGGCGGGACGTCGTCTTCGACCGCGCGCTCGGTGAAATAGGTTTCCGAGGTGACTTCCTCGGGACCTTCGTCCTCGAGGATCATGCGGTTCAGCCATTCACCCAGAGTCATGCCGGAGCGCCGGGCGAGGTCCTTGGCGACCTCCCGGGCTTTTGGGTCGATCCCTTTGACGCTCCATGGCGTCCCCGAGCTCATGCCGAATCGTTCTCCGCAGGACTAGCTTTCGACGCTAGCCACCGATCCTTGGGGTGTAAACGCGACGTTAACGCTAGATGTAGCGTCTAGGGCGATTGGCTGTGGATGATCTGAATCGTCTGGAACCCAGACAGGGACGGGATTGGCGCATGGGAGACAGTCAAGAATCCGATCGCCTTTGCGGGGCGATCGCGCCTGCGCTACGCCGTCGCACATGACGCTACCCGTGACCTTGGGCCTGATCGCCGCCTTCCTCGCCATCGCGGTCTTCGCCGGCTGGCGCGGCGCCCAGCCGCCCAACCCGCTGAGGGGAGTGCGCATGGCGCCTCACCGGCTGATCATGGTGACGGCGGCGGCGGCGGCGCTGATCCTGCTGGTTCATCTGGTGAACCTGCTGGGAGTGAGCACCGGGCGTTAGCCTGCGGCGGCGGCGCTCAGGAGATCAGGGCGTCACGGGCGGCGGACCAGGCTCCTCAGCCTTTTTCGGGCGCTTCGCCAACCCAGCGACCCCACCGGAGGACAGCAGGCCGACATCGGCCAGCAACAGCGGAATCGCCCACTTGCGCGGCGCGGCGATGTAGCGGGGCTGCCAAAGCGGGTCGTACTTGTCCTTGTAGGTACGTACGCCCTGGAAATTGTAGATTTCCTCGGCGTGTTCGAAGAACAGATTTCCAACCCTGGACATCAACGGCGCCAGGGGGCGGTCCTCAAGGCCGGCCAGGGGCGCCATGCCGAACTCCACGGCCCGGTAGCCCTGGGCCCGTCCCCACTCGATCAACTCGACGAACAGGTAGTCCATGATGCGCTTCGGCGCGGCCGGCGCATAGCGCATCAGGTCCATGGAGAAGGAGGTCTTGGCCGCCGTGATCCAAAGCGTGGCGAAGGCCACCACCTCTCCCTCGAACCGGACCAACGCCACCGGAAATTCCGAGACATAGCCGGGATAGAAGCCGCCCATGGAGAAGCCCTTCTCGCCGCCGGCGTGCTCGGACAGCCAGGCGTCGGAGATCTTCGCCAGGGTCGGAACCAGGTCGCTGATCCTGTGCGGGGGTACGACTTCGAAGCTGGCGCCCTCCTCACCGGCCTTGCGCCAGGCGCGGCGCAGGTTGCCCCGCTTCGTGCCCTCAATCCGGAACGTCTCCAGGGGCACTGCGGCGGCTTCGCCGACCTTCTGGATCGAGAATCCCAGCTCCACCACGTCGGGCAGGTAGTCGGCGCCGATCCCGTAGATGCCCGGCCGCGCGGCGTGCGCGTCGGCCAGCTCCCGGAATCGCCAAAGCAGTTCGAGTTGCTCGTCGCGGCGGCCGACGGGCGCGCCAAGCGCGATCCAGGAGCGGCCGCGCACCCCGAACATCAGGAAGCTGTCGCCACTGGCGGAGAACAGGAATCGCTTGTCCCCCAGCAGGGCGACGTTGGAACCCGGCTCGGCGACCTCCGCGTTGGCGAGAATGTGACGCACGCGCTGGAAATCGCGGTCGGCTTCGCCCACGACCGGAGGCGTCGCCGCCGTCGCCAACATTCGCCACAAGCCAAAAGCAAAGAGCGCAATCGCGGCGCCGGCCCAGGCGCGGATCGCCCGGGCGGCGTCGGCGTCCACCATCATCCGCCAGAACGGTCGGTCGGCGTAGTCGGCGTGCTGGAAGGACCAGAGACCTAGCAGGCCCGCTCCCACCAGGGCGGCGAACGCAGAGGCCAGCCAGCCAGGCGTGATCTCCATTCGCGACAACCGCGCCGTCCGCGGAAAAGACTTGTGGAACGGCAGCAACACAAGGGCGAGCGCCACCAGGAGCGCGGTTTCCTCCCAGACGAAGCCCTTCAGCAGGGAAAGCGGAGCCGCCAGCAACAGGACGCCCATGGTGGCGCCCCAGGCCGCGTCGAGGCGAGAGCGCAGACCAAAGGCCAGCATGACCAGGGTGAGGCCCAGGATCGAGGACAGGAAGTGGCTGACCTCGATCAGATAGACCGGCGTCACCTGATAGAGCCGCAGGAACCGGTCGGGCACCGACGGCGTGGCGCCCGAGGCCACCAGCATGACGCCGGCCGCCAGGGTCAGGACCGCGCCGATGAAGGGGGCGACCGCGAAGGCCGCCGGCTTCAGTTCTCGCCAAAATCTCATTCGCGGTCCGTGTGAGGCCAAACGGCAGGCGGCCTTATAGCCGGTTTTTGAGCTTTAGGCCGGGTCAAACAAGCGTTTCGTTCCTTGCTCTTGAGGCGCCCGACGCTAATGTGGCGGGCGCAAAAGCTTGAGACCTCGGGAGGATTCCATGGCCGACTTCGGCGCTGGCGATATTGACGCGTTCCGGTCGGACGCCCGTGCCTGGCTGGAGGCCAACTATCCGGCCGAGTTGCGCGACCCCAAGGCCAAGACAGATCCAGAAGCCGTCTGGGGGGGGCGCGCCTTCGCCGGCGGAACCGATCCCCAAGCCGTCTGGACCCAGCGCATGGGCGCAAAGGGCTGGACCACCCCCACCTGGCCAAAGGAATACGGCGGCGCGGGCCTCTCGCCGCAGGAAGCGCGCGCGTTGGATCAGGAGTTGGCCGCTGGCCGCTATCGTCCCGGCGTGCTGGCCTTCGGCATCTGGATGCTGGGCCCTGTCCTGCTGGAATACGGCACCGAGGAACAGAAGAGGAGCTTCCTGCCCCCCATCGTCCGCGGCGAGATCCGCTGGTGTCAGGGCTATTCCGAACCCGGCGCCGGCTCCGACCTCGCCAGCCTCGCCACCCGTTGCGAGGACAAGGGCGACCACTGGCTGATTAACGGCCAAAAGGTGTGGACGAGCTACGCCGACAAGGCCGACTGGTGCTTCTGCCTGGTGCGGACCGACACGTCGAAGAAGCATGAGGGGATTTCCTTCGTGCTGATCGATATGCGGACGCCGGGGGTTGAGACGCGGCCTATCCAGTTGATTTCAGGCGAAAGTCCGTTCTGCGAGACGTTCTTTACCGACGTGAAGATCCCCAAGGACCAGCTGGTGGGCAAGGTCAATGGCGGGTGGGAGATCGCCAAGCGGTTGCTGCAGTATGAGCGCCAGAACATCTCGGGCGGTTTCGGCGGCGGCGGCGGGGCCGGAGGCTCGGCGGCCGACCTGCCGGTGGTGGCCAAGACCTATAATGGGACCGATGACACCGGTAGACTGGCCGACAGCGACCTGCGCCAGCGGATCACCAGGAATGAGATGGATTTCCGCAGCCTGCGCCTGACCATCGGCCGGACGGCGGCTGAGGCCCGGGCCAGCAATGGGCCGAGCGCCGCGACCTCGATCATCAAGTACGCCGCGGCCGAATTCGCCAAGGAACGGTCGGAGTTGATGGTGGAGTCCATGGGCCATCAGGGCCTGGGCTGGGACGGCGAGGCCTATACGCCTGGCGAACTCACCGCCACCCATGGATGGCTGCGCTCGAAGGGTAACTCCATCGAGGGCGGGACCACCGAGGTGAACATCAATGTGGTGGCCAAGCGGGTGTTGGGGCTGCCCGACCCGAAGTAAGCGCTTACATCAAGGGCGCCGCTCAATTTCAGGGCGGTGCGCTGACGATATTTGAAGACTGATTTTTAGAAGGCGATTTTCCCATGGCTGATTTCGGCGGCGAAGACACCACCGCATTCCGCGCGGAAGCCAAGGCTTGGCTGGACGCGAACTTCCCGGAGTCCCTGAAGCAGAACCCGGCCGCCCAACTGGCAGCGGCCATGGGCGGAACCGAGAGCGCCGACGCCAAGGCCTGGCGCGAAGCCATGGGCGCCAAGGGCTGGGGCACGCCGACCTGGCCGGCCCAGTATGGCGCGGGCGGCCTGTCGCGCGCCGAGGCCCGCGTGCTGGCCGAGGAGATGGCCGCCATCGGCGCCCGCAACCCGATCGGCGGCATGGGCGTGATGATGTTCGGCCCGACGCTGGTGGAGTACGGCACCGAGGAACTGAAGGCCCAGCACCTGCCCGGGATCATCAAGGGCGAGGTCCGCTGGTGCCAGGGCTATTCCGAACCCGGCTCCGGTTCCGACCTTGCGAGTCTTCAAACCCGGGCCGAGGACAAGGGCGACCACTGGCTGGTAAATGGTTCAAAAATTTGGACTTCTGGCGCAAACCTGGCCGACCGATGCTTCTGTCTAGTGCGTACCGATACCTCAAAGAAGCATGAGGGCATCAGCTTCCTGCTGATCGACATGACCGCGCCCGGCGTCGAGGTCCGGCCGATCAAGCTGATCAACGGCACCTCGCCCTTCTGCGAGACCTTCTTCACCGACGTGAAGGTGCCGAAGGACCAACTGTTCGGCCCGCTGAACGGCGGCTGGACGGTGGCGAAAAGGCTGCTGCAGTTCGAGCGCGACAACATCTCGGCGGGCCTGGGCGGCGGCAACCTGGGCGCGGCCCAGGCGACCATGACCGTCAACGAGGCGGCCAAGCACTATGTGGGCGTCGACGAGGACGGCGCCCTGGCCGACACCGACCTGCGCCGCCGGATCACCGAACACCTGATGGAGACCCGCGCCTTCCAGCTGACGGTGCGACGGGCGGCCGACGAGGCCCGCTCCAACCAGGGCCCCTCCTCGGCCACCTCGATCATGAAGTACGCCGGCGCCAAGATCGCCCAGGACCGCAACGAACTGATGGTCGAGGCGATGGGCCACAGCGGCCTGGGCTGGGACGGCGAGGGTTTCGAGGGCAATGAACTGGCCACCGTGCGCGCCTGGCTGCGCTCGAAGGGCAACTCCATCGAGGGCGGCACCTCGGAGATCAACCTCAACGTGGTGTCCAAGCGCGTACTGGGTTTACCGGACCCCAAGTAGGGGGACTCCGAACGGGCGTATTTTGTGTTATACTGTTAGCTAAGAATTTGAATTCAGGGAGAATTTTAAATGGCAGATTTCGGAGGCGCTGATCTCGACGCTTTCCGCGCCGATGCGCGGGCCTGGCTCGAGGCGAATTTCCCCAAGTCCCTGGGCAAGAACCCGGAGGCCCTGCAGGCCGCCGTGATGAGCCCCGAGGCCGCCACTGGCGACTACGCTGTGTGGAAAGAGCGCATGGGCGCCAAGGGCTGGGGCGTTCCCACCTGGCCGGCGGCCTATGGCGGCGGCGGCCTGTCGGCGGCCGAGGCCCGCGTGCTGGCCTCCGAGATGGCCAAGATCGGCGCCGTGAACCCGATCGGCGGCATGGGCGTGGGCATGTTCGGCCCCACCCTGCTGGAATACGGCACCGAGGAACAGAAGCGTAAGTATATTCCCGACATCGTCACCGGTAAGGTGCGTTGGTGCCAAGGTTTCAGTGAGCCCGGCGCCGGGTCTGACCTGGCCTCTCTTCAGACGAAAGCTGAAGACAAGGGCGATCACTTCCTGGTCAACGGAAGCAAGATCTGGACGAGTGGCGGCCAATACGCCGACATGATCTTCTGCCTGGTCCGCACCGACCAGTCGAAGAAGCACGAGGGCATCAGCTTCGTGGTCTTCGACATGCATCAGGACGGCGTCGAGGTTCGTCCGATCCGCCTGATCGCCGGCTCCTCGCCCTTCTGCGAAACCTTCTTCACCGACGTGAAGGTGCCCAAGGAAAACCTGGTGGGCCCGCTGAACGGCGGCTGGACCGTTGCCAAGCGGCTGCTGCAGCATGAACGTTCGGGCATGGGCGGCCGGATGGGCGAGGGCGGCGCCCGCTCCAGGGCCGACATCCTGGGCGTCGTGGCCAAGAAGTATGTGGGCGAAGACGCCAAGGGCCGTCTGGCCGACAGCGACCTGCGCACCCGCATCATCGCCAACGAGATCGACCAGCGCGCCCTGCAGCTGACCGTGCGTCGCGCGGCCCTGGAGTCCCGCAGCAATTCGGGTCCGTCCTCGGCCACCTCGATCATGAAGAACGCCAACATGAAGGTCGCCCAGGACCGGGCCGAGCTGACCCTGGAGTTCATGGGTCATCAGGGCCTTGGCTGGGAAGGCGGCGATTTCACGCCCGAGGAACTGACCGCCGTGCGCGGCTGGCTTTCCGGCAAGGCGGGTTCGATCTATGGAGGTTCCAACGAGGTGCAGAGCAACATCATCTCCAAGCGGATCCTCGGCCTGCCGGACCACATCCAGCAGCACTGATACAGAGGGCCGTCGCGCAGTTCTGCGACGCCCCACGGTCGTCCTTCTCCCCTTGCGGGAGAAGGTGGCCCTGCGGAGCAGGGTCGGATGAGGGGTCGCACCGGCCTCCCGGAATTGACGATCGGGCGTAGAGCGTCGAGGGTTGTGCGACCCCTCATCCGTCGGGCCTTCGCCCGACACCTTCTCCCGCAAGGGGAGAAGGGCAACGTGTTTCGAACGACCTGATTTTCAAGGAGACTTTCTAAAATGGCAGACTTTGGCGGCGGCGACCTGGACGCCCTGCGCACGGAGGCCAAGGAGTGGATCGCGGCGAATTTCCCCGCCTCCCTCAAGGGCCGTCCGAACCCGATGATGCGGGAAGAGCGCTCGACGCCCTCCCCGGAACAGGAAGCCTGGCGCAAGGCCATGGGCGAAAAGGGTTGGGGCGTTCCCACCTGGCCCAAGGCCTATGGCGGCGGCGGCCTGTCGGGCGCCGAGGCCCGCGTGATCCAGCAGGAGCTGGGCCGCGCCGGCGCCTATAACCCCATCGGCGGCATGGGCGTGATGATGTTCGGCCCCACCCTGCTGGAATACGGCACGGAAGAGCAGAAGCAGGAACACATCCCGCCGATCGTGAAGGGTGAGTTGCAGTGGTGCCAAGGGTTCTCTGAACCGGGCGCCGGCTCCGACCTTGCCAGTCTTCAGTGCAAGGCTGAAGACAAGGGCGACCACTTCGTCATCAACGGCCAGAAGATCTGGACGAGCGGCGCACAATTCGCCGACTGGTGCTTCTGCCTGGTTCGCACGGATACTTCGAAGAAGCATGAAGGTATCTCCTTCGTTCTGTTCACGATGCATCAGCCGGGCGTCGAAGTCCGGCCGATTCCTCTGATCGCCGGCAACTCTCCTTTCTGCGAAACCTTCTTCACCGACGCGATCGCCGACAAGAAGAACCTGGTGGGTCCGCTGAACGGCGGCTGGACCATCGCCAAGCGGCTGCTGCAGCATGAGCGCTCGGGCCTGTCCGGCGCCGGTGGCGGCGGTGGGTTCGGCATGGGCGGCCGCGGCATCGTGCAGATGGCCAAGGACTATGTGGGCGTCGAAGACGACGGCCGCCTGTCCGACAGCGACCTGCGCACGCGCCTGATCATGAACGAGATGGACGGTCGCGCCTTCCAGCAGACCGCCGTGCGCTCGATGATGGAATCGCGATCCAATTCGGGTCCGTCCTCGGCGACCTCGATCATGAAGAACGCCGGCACCCACTGGATGCAGCAGCGCGCCGAACTGACCCTGGAGATCATGGGTCACCAGGGCCTGGGCTGGGAAGGCGACACCTTCTCGGCCGAGGAACTGGGCGCCGTTCGCGGCTGGCTCGGCGGCAAGGCCACCACGATCTATGGCGGTTCACAGGAAGTGCAGAGCAACATCATCTCCAAGCGCATCCTGGGTCTGCCCGACCTGACCAACAACAGCTAGAGCCCTGCCCGCCCCTCCTTAAGCGGGGGGCGGGACAGCGGATTTCAAAACCAACACTCGAGATTCAATAGGGAATTATTTGAAATGGCCGTTCTGAACGAAGAACAGAGCATGCTCCGCGACGCCGCGAAGAGCTGGACCCAGGAAAAGAGCCCGGTGACCGCGTTCCGCAAGATGCGCGATAGCGGTGTGGACGTCGGCTACGACGCCGCCGCCTGGAACGAAATGGCCGAGATGGGCTGGGCCGGCGTGATCATCCCCGAGGAATACGGCGGATCGGACTTCGGCTACCTCTCCATCGGCCTGATCCTGGAAGAGCTGGGCCGCACGCTCACCGCCTCCCCGCTGCTGGTCTCCGCCGTCGGCGCGGCCTCGGCCCTGGTCCTGGGCGGCTCTGACGCCCAGAAGTCCGAGTGGCTGCCGAAGATCGCCGAAGGCACCGCCGTCGGCGCCCTGGCCGTCGACGAAGGCGCCCACCACAACCCGTCCAAGGTCGACACCAAGTTCGAAGGCGGCAAGATCACCGGCAAGAAGTCCTTCGTCCTCGAAGGCTTCAAGGCTGACGTCCTGATCGTCTCGGCCAAGGGCCCGGACGGCGTGGGCTTCTACCTGGTCCGTGGCGATGACGCCGGCGTCAGCCGCACCCGTCTGGCCCTGGCCGACAGCCGCGGCGCGGCCAACATCGAGTTCAAGGGCGCGGCCGCCGAGCCCCTGACCGGTGGCGCTGAAGTGGTGGAAAAGGTCCTCGACCGCGTTCGCGCCGCGCTCTCGGCCGAAATGCTGGGCGCCGCCGTCCAGGCCTTCGAAGTGACCCTGGACTACCTCAAGGTCCGCGTTCAGTTCGGCCAGGTCATCGGTTCCTTCCAGGCCCTGCAGCACCGCGCGGCCAAGATGTTCACCGATCTGGAACTGGCCCGCTCGGCCGTCGAAGCCGCCCTCCAGGCGATCGACGCCGGCACGCCGGACGTGCCGGAGCTGGTCTCGCTCGCCAAGGCCAAGATGGGCGACACCTTCCACCTGGTGTCCAACGAGATGGTCCAGATGCACGGCGGCATCGGCATGACCGACGCCCACGACGCCGGGTTCTATCTGAAGCGCGCCCGGGCCGCGGAAGCCGCCTTCGGCAACCAGGCGTTCCACCGCGACCGCTACGCCAAGATCCAGGGCTACTAAGAGAGCTCCGCTTCGACCCTCGGCTTGCCGAGGGTCGGGTGTGGGTCTGAGCTAGAATTGAGAAGCCCCGTCGGTGTGAGCCGGCGGGGTTTTTCTTTGGAGCAAATATTCAATCGGGGCGCGTATGACTCCGAGTGGCGAAAAGGCTTAGATGGTCCCAGCGGCGGCGTGGAAAGCAGACACGCGGTACGTCGGGCGATCGCCCCAACGCTCCTTCGGGGGTTGAAGGCGAACAACTCGGCGAAGGGCGGCAACGACTGGTCGAGCGTAAGTCCTACGGCAGCGCGGCTTTTCGTTGCTAGCCGGATTAGCGCCCGGCCCGCTTGCACAAGATGCCTCTGACAGAGGCCTCGGGATTTGAGGGATAGCGCACCCAATTTCCCGAGTGATCTGAAAAAATCAATGCACTGTCGCCCGAACCCTATCTTTGAGGGCCGGTAGGTTGGCGATCCAACCAATTCAACTCCCGGCTACCTGTGAGCGACAACGGCTCGGGCGTCATGACACGAAGCCGTATCTAGATGAAACGTGTTGAAGCGCTAAAGGATGTTAGGCAGCGCCATCTTCAGGGAGCCCTCATTGTCAAACATGTATCCTGCAGGCGCATCCGTATTAGCAGGCCAATAGCCCACGCCTTTGTGGAACGGCACAACGTCCTTCATGCGCCAGAGCATTGTAGAGAGCACCACTAGCGGGTCCTTCCCTCTAATAATGATGCCTTTCTCCTCCAGAGCAGCATTCAGCGGAGCGCGATACATCGGCTCACCCTTTTCGATTAGGACTTCCTTGGCCGCGTCTGCCACCGATTCCTTTGAAGGATTGGCCACAGCAGAATCAGCCGTATCCCCTTCTTTGTCCTTCGCGATGCCAGCGAAATGTTCCCAAGACGAGATGAATTCTGCAGCCCGCTCGTAGTCGAGTTGCGCGATTTTAAGCTGTTGATTTAGCTTATTTATTTTTGCGGCAAGGGCATCTTTTTGCGCGAGCGCTGCGGCGTAGGGATCGGTCATGACACCTCCAAATCACGCTCTTCGTATCATGAACCGGCGCGAATATACAGCCCGAGTTGATTTCTGAATTCAGGCCTGTCATAAACCATGTGTTGGCGTATGCGCGTCAATGCCCACCCACAAGGGGTGGGCATTTTCTCTGCTTGGAGGCGGAGCACACCCGGCGTGTTGGGCCGGGAGAAAGGCTAGATCAATGTCCCCTAAGCCGTGCCTCGGCGTTATCTGGACCCTCGTTGCAGCGAGCGTCGCAGTTCCGAGGCTCTTGTTAGAGAGCGTTTTCTAGGCGGAGCGGTTGAACAACTGCTCCGCTACTTTTTAGCAGCTAAATAGCCTTTCTGTCAATGACTCAAGGGCTTGAGCTTTCTTATCAAGTAGATTCAAGGAACAGAAAATGCCCAAGAAGCAATCTTCTCAGAATATATCTAGCCTCGCGGGGAAAATCCTCGGCGGCCAGAAGGCGACACCTGCGCAAGCTAAGAAGCTGGCGGCGTCCGTTCTTTCTCAAGATGAGAAAAAAGGGCGTTAGAGTTGAGCGCAGCGTTCTGAGATAGCGCTAACGGCGAGGCTAGGAGGCCTGGGAAACCCCGGCCTCCTAGCTAAGCTGAGCCCTAGATTGAGACGCAGAAGTACGCCTTCTTGGCGTGTTTCAACCGCCGCCTTCTGAGTTGGGAATTGACATGGGCGATCAGACGCTTCCCTCCCTCAACGAAACCCTCGGCCAGCAGCGCGTGGTGTCGAACGCCGAGGGTCGCGCGGTGATCGAGTATCTGGCCGGGGCGCATATGTGCCACTCGGGCGGGGTGGTGCAGGGGGGCTTTATCAGCGGCTGGATCGACGCGGCCATGGCGCACGCGGCGATGAGCGCGGCCTCTTGAACCCTTCCCCCTCGATGGGGGAAGGGCAGG
>NZ_JBBKVV010000016.1:0-15263 GCF_037968635.1 Phenylobacterium sp. | reverse complement strand
GAGGTCAAAGCCGGGCCAAGCGAACTCGTTGACTTCGTCGGTGACGACCCAGGATCGCGCATCGTCAAGACCTAGGTGGTCCTTCACCCTCAGCGGAATCTCCAAGGCCTGTTCGTCGGCGGTTGGCGCGGAGTGGGTGATCGGCGCGACCATGACGATCGTCAGCCCATCGGCAGCGCGCCGATGCGACAGGATGATCGCGCAAGGACGCGGGTGGCGCGCGTTGTCGCGGCCTTGGTCGCGTTCACGTCGCCAGAGATAGTTGAACCGGATGACGAGACCGACATCCGGCTTCGGAAGGGCCACGGCGCCTAATCGTCCAGCAGGGCGTCGAGGTAGTCATGCACGGGATCGACGCGCGCTTCGGAGAGCGCCGTCAACGACTCCGTCGACAGTTCGTGGGCCCATTGGGCGCGGGTGGCCAAGCTCTTGAGCCGTACGAATTCGTCGTAGTCGTGTTTCGACATCAGGACCTCAGTGACGCGGTTGTGGTGCGTCACCGCGACGGGCTCCCGTTGAGCCGCCTGGCGATATTGTGAGAAGCGCTTGGCAATTTCGGTTGCGGTGACTTCGAGCATGGCGACCTCCGAAGTCCGCAAAATGCGGATTTTCCGCGCTCACGTCAAGCCGATCTTCGCTTCCGACGTCGGTGCGGCTGGCCCGATCCAGATGCGTCACGGGCTACAGGCTCATCCAAGTGGATGCATTACTCGCATGATACCACATCATCTGCGCTATCGCGGAGTTGAGCCGGTTCCAGACAGAGCGTCGCTGAAGGCGTTCACTCGAACATTGGCGCCGCTGGAGGTATCGTTTTCCAGACTCCACCGGGTCTGCGACTCCAGAGCGCCAGACTCGAGAAAGCCTCCATGTCTCGAAATATGTGCGGAGCGCGATTGAATTCTGGCGGAAACAGGCTGGAACTGAATGTCCGATCGGACGGACAATTTTGCATACTCAAGCTTGACCGTATCGCAAGTGCGAGAAGATTTTGACGGGCGTTGCAAAAATACGCCCCTAAATCGGAGCGCGAAGGACTAGAAGCCCTCAACTTTCCGATTTGTCCGGATGATCTTGGGGTTTCCAAATGCGCTACCGCTCTCTGCTCTTCGTCGCCGCCTCCGCCGCCGCCCTCTGGGCCGGCGCCGCCACCGCCCAGACCTCCGTGTCCGCCTCGGGTGAGGCCAATGTCGAGGAGCTGGTGGTCACCGGCACCCGCACCGTGGGCCGTTCGCGGCTGGACACCCTGGCCCCCGTCGATGTCATCGGCGCCGAGGCCATCAGCCGCCAAGGCGCTTCCACCGAACTGGCCCAGGCGCTGGCCAACCTGACGCCCGCGCTGGACTTCCCGCGCCCCGCCATCACCGACGGCACCGACCATGTGCGTCCGGCCACCCTGCGCGGCCTGGCGCCGGACCAGACCCTGGTTCTCGTCAACGGCATGCGCGGCCACGTTTCGGCCCTGGTGGCCGTGAACGGCTCCATCGGCCGCGGTTCGACAGCCTTCGACCTCAACACCATCCCCACCGTGACCGTCGACCGCGTCGAGGTCCTGCGCGACGGCGCCTCGGCCCAGTACGGCGCCGACGCCATCGCCGGTGTCATGAACATCCGCCTGCGCGAAGCCGCGTCGGGCGGCGGCGCCACCTTCAACTACGGCGTCTACGACACCACAGTGCGCACGGCGCGTGGCAAGCGCGACGCCAAAGACGGCGTCACCCAGTCCTTTGCCGCCTGGCAGGGCTTCGGCCTCGGCGACGGCGGCTTCCTGACGGTGTCGGGAGAATATGTGAAGCGCAACGCCACCAACCGTTCGGACTATGCCGACCGCGTCGCCCTGCCGCTGTACAACCCCGGCCGCATCATCGGCCGCTACGGCGATCCGAAGGTGGAGAGCTACACGCTGTTCGCCAATGCGGGCCTGCCCCTGAACGACACCTGGTCGGTCTATGGCTTCGCCGGCTACCAGCACCGCGACACCAACGCCGCGGCCACCGCGCGCGCCTACAACAACGCCAACAACGTGGCCGCCGTCTATCCGGGCGGCTTCCTTCCGCAGATCGAAACCGAGATCAAGGACATCACCGTCCAGGGTGGGATCAAGGGCGAGGCGGCCGGCTGGAATGTCGATCTGTCGGCCAATTACGGCAAGAACGAGCTGGACTACACGGTCGTGAACTCGATCAACGCCTCCTATGGCGCGGCCTCGCCGCGGACCTTCAGGGCCGGGTCGCTGGAATACAGCCAGTGGATCGTCGACCTGAACCTCTCGCGCACCTTCGACGTCGGTCTGGTGGAGCCGCTCAACGTGGCGGGCGGCCTTGAGTACCGCGACGAGTCCTTCGGGATCGGCGCAGGCGAGGCGGCGTCCTACACGGTGGGCCCCGATCCCACCAAGGCGGGCGTGTCGCAGGGCTTCCCGGGCTTCCGCCCCGCCAATGAGGTGGATGTCTCGCGCCACAACTACGCGGTCTATGTCGACCTGGAAGGCAAGCTGACCGAGAAGTTCGGCTTCGACATCGCCGGCCGTTACGAGGATTATTCGGACTTCGGCGGCAAGGGCACGGGCAAGCTGGCCCTGCGTTACGACTTCAACGACGCCTTCGCCCTGCGCGGCGCGGTTTCCACCGGCTTCAAGGCCCCGGCCCTGCAGCAGCAGTACTTCACCTACACCTCCACCAACAACGTGCTGGTGGGCACGACCTTCCAGCTGATTGAGGTCGGCACCTTCCCGGTGTCCAGCCCCGTGGCCCGCGCGCTCGGCGCCAAGCCGCTGGAACCTGAGACCTCGGTCAACTACTCGCTCGGCGTGGTTTACCGCGCCGGCGCCTTCGAATTGACCGTCGACGCCTACCAGATCGACCTGGAAAACCGCATCGTCCTGTCGGAAAACCTGCCCAACACCAACACGCCTGCGGCGACCTCGGCGGCGATCACCGCCCTGTTGACCCCGTTCGGCGTCAGCGCCGCGCGCTTCTTCATCAACGGCGTGGACACCACCACCAAGGGCGTCGACGTCGTCGCCCGCTACCACTTCGACCTGGGCGACAGCCGCCTGGACCTGACCGCGGCGGCCAACTTCAATTCCACGGAAGTGACCAAGACCCCCGCCCTGCCGACCCTGTCGGCCCTGGCGCAGCCGGCCTTCCTGTTCGACCGGGCCAATCGCCTGACCTACGAAGAGGGAACTCCGGAACGCAAGCTGGTGTTCGGGGCCGACTGGACCCGCAACAATGTGGCCATCAGCACCAAGGTCACCGATTATGACGGCGTCCTCTCACCCAGCAACAACCCGGCCTTCGACATCGGCACGGGCCGGGCGACCCTGGTGGATCTGGAGGGGCGATACACCTTCCCGATGGGCGTGACCGTGGCGCTGGGCGCCAACAACATCCTCGACGAATATCCGCGGTCCACGCCGACCAGCGTCAATGGCGCGACCGGCTCTATCGGCTTCCCGGGCTACTCGCCCTTCGGCTTCAACGGCCGCTTCGTCTACAGCCGCCTGAGCTACAAGTGGTAGCCGACAGCCTCGGCTGAGTAACTGGAGGGCGCGGCGTGTCAAACGTCGCGCCCTTTTTCTTTCGAGCGATGGGCTGGCAAGGGCCGACCTAGAGCTTGGCCCCCAGTTGGCGATCTCGGCCAGGATGTCCAGGAAGAAGGGTCGGTCGCGGCGTTAGAGGGCCGATACGCAGCCATCTGCGGCGCGGCGCGGGTGTTCCGGTCGCTGGTGGCCAAGTCTTGGTTCTGGGCGACGATGAGGTTTTCAGCTTTCGGGATGGGTCGCTGGAGGTGTGCTGCGAGAGGACGTCAGCCAAGGTCTGCGAGATCGACCGGCGCGAGCGGATCGATTGCGATGTTGAGGCGGTAGCGCGTGGCTTTGTGCTCACCGGTCCGCAACAGGGCGCCGATGCTGACGAGAGCGGCCAGATCACGTGTCGTGGTCGCGGGGGGGGCGCTTGTGATGCTCATGTAGTTGGCGGCGCTGAGCCCGCCGACGAAACCGTCTGGCCCTGCCGCGAACAGCCGCAGTAACGCCCGCTCTTGGCGGACGTTGAGCTGGCCGCGAAGGATGTCCATTGTACGTGCCTTGGCCAGCACAAACTCAACCCTCCGCAGTGTCCGCCGCTGGGCTTCAATCGCCTTGGCTGCGAACCATAGGAGCCAATCAGTGACCTCCAGCGTCCCATGGGCGCGTTCAAGTGCGGCGTAATAGGCTTTGCGGTGGGCCAAGAGCGTGCTCGCCATGCCGGTCACCGCAGGCGTGGGCAGGCTCTGGGCGAGCAGTTTTTCGCTGATGGCCCGGCCGAATCGGCCGTTGCCGTCTTCGTAGGGATGGATGCTCTCAAACCAGATATGAGCCAACCCCGCGCGCGTGAGCGCGGGGAGGGGCGAGGGGCCATCGGGTTGGCTTTGTCTCATCCATGCCAACAGCCGGTCCATCTCCCGGCGGACCTGTGCCGCGGGTGGGGCCTCGAAATGAACCCTTGGCCGATGGAGGGGGCCAGACACGATTTGCATCGGGTCGCCACCGGTCCTGAATTTTCCGATGTCCGCAAGATCGGTGCGGCCGTTGGCTACCAGCCGATGCCACTGATGGAGGGTGGACTCCCGCAGCGGTTCACCAACGCGCTGATAGAGATCGACCATCATCTCAGCGATTCCGGCCTCGGCCGGCTTGGCCCGGCGTTGGTCGCTAGCAAGCCCCAGGTGTCGGCGAATCGAAGATTGCACGCTGTCGCGGTCGAGCACCTCGCCCTCGATGGCCGAGGTGTCCATGGCTTCGTGACTCATCAACTCGACATTGAGGGCGATGCGATCATCCTCGCCCAGGTGCTTCGAAACACCGATGGCGATGCCGGCGCCTTCAAGATATGTCGTCTCGGCTTTCTGGAGCCGAAGGGCGTCCCAGGAGAAGCTGGGCCAGTCGTCCTGCTGCCAGTTCCAATGCATGATCGATATAGAGTCTTGTTGTCGATCAATAATCGACCATGAATGAGCGATAAAAGCCGCGTCAGCCTCCTGCCCCGTGCGGTGAGCGGCTCGGCTCGTCGGACCTTCGGAGTCAGGGGCGTCACTCAGCCAGTGTTCGCCCGACCTAAGGCCGCGAGAGCACGATCGAGGTGGGGGGCCTTCCTTAAGACCTGTATCGATAGACACCGGTGTCATTATTTCCGGCGAGTTCAATTCCTCTGCTCTGCTTTTGCAGGACCTGGGCATTGTAATGACAAATTTATCATATTTATAAACCTTTGCCTGGCGACGTTTTGCGGCTGACCCGGCGTATGAGGCGGCTTAACAACAGTTTTCGGCGCCGCCTTTGCTTTGGCGCTCTCGCCATTTAGAATTTGGTTCATTAGGGATCGGACCCATATTGGGGCGCTGCAGCGCCTGGGGCCGGCTGGGGAGTTTCGCTTTGACCGCCACCACGACTATTCCGGGGCTTTTCCCCGCACCGACCAAGCACGCCAAGCTGATCGCCTGGGTGGAGCAGACCGCCGCCCTGACCCAGCCTGACCGGGTCTACTGGTGCGACGGCTCCGATGCGGAATGGACTGCGCTGACCTCTGAGCTGGTGGCCGGTGGCACGCTGAAACCCTTGAACCCCGCCAAGCGGCCCAACTCCTTCTTCGCGGCGTCGGATCCCCGCGACGTCGCCCGGGTCGAGAGCCGCACCTTCATCTGCTCGCAGAAGGAGGAAGACGCCGGCCCCACCAACAACTGGCTCGACCCCACCGAGATGCGGGCCGATCTGCAGGACCTGTTCAAGGGCTGCATGAAGGGCCGCACCATGTACGTGGTGCCCTTCAGCATGGGCCCGCTGGGCTCCAAGATCAGCCAGCTGGGCGTCGAGATCACCGACAGCGCCTATGTGGCCATCTCCATGCGCGTGATGACCCGCATGGGCGCCGGCGCGCTGAAGGAGATCGGCGACGACGGCTTCTTCGTCCCGGCCCTGCACTCTGTGGGCATGCCGCTGGCCGACGGTCAGGCTGACGTCGCCTGGCCCTGCAACGAGATCAAGTACATCGTCCACTTCCCGGAAAGCCGGGAGATCTGGTCCTATGGCTCGGGCTATGGCGGCAACGCCCTGCTGGGCAAGAAGTGCTTCGCTCTGCGCATCGCCTCGGTGATGGCCCGCGACGAGGGGTGGTTCGCCGAGCATATGCTGATCCTGAAGCTGACCTCGCCCCAGGGCGTCGCCCGCTACATCGCCGCGGCCTTCCCCAGCGCGTGCGGCAAGACCAACATGGCCATGCTGCAGCCGACGCTTCCCGGCTGGAAGGCTGAGACCATCGGCGACGACATCTGCTGGATGCGCTTCGGCGACGACGGCCAGCTCTACGCCATCAACCCGGAAGCCGGCTTCTTCGGCGTGGCGCCAGGCACCGGCGTTGTGACCAACAAGAACGCGGTGGACTCGCTGCATTCCAACAGCGTCTTCACCAATGTCGCCCTGACCGCCGACGGCGACGTCTGGTGGGAAGGCCTCACCGACACGCCGCCGGAAGGCCTCACCGACTGGAAGGGCCGCCCCTGGTCGCCGCAGAGCGGCGAACCGGCCGCCCACCCCAACGCCCGCTTCACGGTGCCCGCGGCCCAATGCCCGGTGATCGCGCCGGAGTGGGAAGACCCCAAGGGCGTGCCGATCTCGGCCATCCTGTTCGGCGGCCGCCGCGCCAGCGCCGTGCCGCTGGTAACCGAGGCCTTCGACTGGGCCCACGGCGTCTTCATGGCCTCCAACGTCGCCTCGGAAGGCACCGCAGCGGCGGAGAACAAGATCGGCGAGCTGCGCCGCGATCCCTTCGCCATGTTGCCCTTCTGCGGCTATAACATGGGCGATTATTTCGATCACTGGCTGAAGATGGGCGCCAAGGCTGACGCCTCGAAGCTGCCGCGCATCTATTTCGTCAACTGGTTCCGCAAGGACGAGAAAGGCAAGTTCGTCTGGCCCGGCTTCGGTGACAACAGCCGCGTCCTGAAGTGGATCTTCGGCCGCCTTGAGGGCGCCGCCGCGGCCGTCGACACCCCCATCGGCCGGGTGCCGACCCAGGACAGCCTGGACCTCTCCGGCCTCAGCCTGACCCAGGCGCAGCTCGACCTGCTGCTCACCGTCGATCCGGTGGTCTGGCAGGAGGAGGCGGCCCTGATCCCTCCGGCCTACGAGAAATTCGGCGACCACATGCCCAAGGCGCTTTGGGGCGAGTACGAGGCGCTGGTCAGCCGGCTGGCCCAGGCCGCCCGTCCGGCCATGATGGTCGCGGAATAGGCTAGAGGCGGGGCGCGACATGACCTTGCCGCCCCGCCGACCACGCCTGGCCATCTTCGGCGCGGGGCCAGCCGGCGCTGCCTTCGCCCGCCAGTTCGCCCTGCTACCCTTCGAGGTGGAGACCTACGACACCCGGCCTCACAACGGGGGCCACGCCACGATCCTCGGCGAGGATGAACTGGTCGAGGTCGCCGGATGCCTCGAAGATGGTGACTACGCCTTGATCGCCAGCGCCAGTCACGAGCTGGACGGTCGCATCGCCCAGGCGGTTCTGACCTCGGGCCGCTTCCGGTATTGCGGCATGATCGGCTCCCGCAAGAAGCGCGATGAAATCCTGTCGAGCCTGGCCGACGCCGGCTTGCCTGCTGAACAGATCGGCCGGCTACGATGCCCGATCGGAATTCCGGACCTGCATGGCCGCGCGCCAGAAGTGATCGCCGTCTCCGTGGCGGCCCAGGTGCTTCAGGTTCTGCAGGAAGACAGCGCGCAGTAGCGGCGTCGCAGTCACGCGACGACGCGGCGCACCCGCCGCCGTGTCGGTGAACGCCGAATTAGTCACCCCATTCATGGACTTGCCCAGGATCGGGAAGGAAGTGCGTCAGGGTGTTCAGTCATAGTCCTTCTCCCCGCGGTCTTCCGTTCGGATCGGCGAGTTCTCAGCCCGTCTTCGACCGCGCCACCGACATGGCTGTGGCGATGTTCGACGGGTATGCCACCGCCTTGGCGCTCGTTCATCAGGGCCGCCTGTGGCGCCCCCGCGATCCTGAGCGATCATCGCCCTGACCGCCACCGCAGGCGGCCGTGATCGCCGTCTGACCTCGGCCATCTCGACCTGCGGGGCGGCGACCTTAGCGCGCCGGACTGCAATCGAACGAGAACCGCACTTTCTCTTTCCCGACCGCGCCCAGCCGTTCGTAGAAGCGTGTCGCGTCGAGGTTCCAGGCAGGCGTCTGCCATTGAATCTCCGGCAGGCCCGCCGTGCGCGCGAAACCGACGACCGCCTCGACCAATCGCGCGCCCAGGCCGCGGTTCCTGGCCGCCGCGCTCACGAACAAGCCGTCCATGTGCAGGTGCTCATCGCCCCGCCAAGCGCTGAACTCGCGGCTGGCGGCGGCGTAGCCCAGCAGGTCAGCACCGTCGCAGGCCACCCAGCCGAACAGCCGCGCGGGCGGCTCGAAGAGGGCGCGCGACAACTGCCACGGTTGCACAGACGCCTGGCCTCGCTCGAAGGCGGCGTGCTCGGCCATCAGGCCGAGGAGACCGGTGAGGTCGCCTGGGGTGACGGGGCGTATGCGCGCCTCGGGCCGGGTCGTCACGCGGAGACGGTGATGGCCAGATCGAACCCCTCGTCGATCCAGCCCGTCACACCACCGTCCATCCGCTTCACCTGACGGCCAAGCCTGGCGAGCCTGACGGCGCCCCGCGCCGCGCCGTTGCAGTGTGTCCCCGCGCAGTAGACGACGAAGAGCGTATCGGCGGGATAGGTGTCCATGCGCGAGGCGATGATCTTGCCGTGCGGCAGGTTGGTCGCGCCGGGCACGTGCCCCTTGGCGAAGAGGGCGGGGCCGCGGACATCCAGGAGCACAAAGCCCGGATTGCCCGACGCCTGCGCCTCGTGAACATCCCAGCAGTCGGTCTCATAGGCGAACTCGCGTTCGAAGTGCTCCAACGCGTCCTGGGGGTCAGCGGCGGGAACCTGGGTCACGGCGTTGGTCATGGCGGAACGTCTCCTCTGTAAGCGTCGCCTCAGAGTCTGACGCACGGGTCCTGATCACAATCGGCACGATCGCCAAGCTTCGCTAAGATCACGCCAAATGCCTCGCGCCCGGTCGCCAGGCGTGGCGGCGTCCGCCTAAGGCTGGTGCGAAGGAGACGAGACCCGATGGCCCAAGAGCTAAGGCCCCTCAACCGGCGCGTGGTCGCCCTGGTCTACGACAACCTTTGCAGCTTCGAGTTCGGCTGCGCCGCCGAGGTGTTCGGCCTGCCGCGCCCCGAGGTCGGCCCCGACTGGTACAGCTTCGCCACGGCTTCGGTGGATCCGGGACCGATACGGGCGATGGGCGGACTGCAGGTCCAGGCGTCTGGCGGTCTGGAAGCGCTGCAGGGGGCGGGAACGGTGATCGTGCCGGGCTGGAAGGGCCCCGATGTCCTGCCCAGCCCCGAACTCGTGACCGCGCTACGCGCCGCCCACGCAGGCGGGGCGCGGCTGGTGACGATCTGCTCAGGCGTGTTTGTGCTTGCCGCGGCCGGCTTGCTGGACGGCCGCCGTGCGACCACGCACTGGCGCTATGCCGAAATCCTGCGCGATTGTTACCCCCGCATCGAGGTGGATCCCAACGTCCTCTATGTCGACGAGGGCCAGATCCTCACCTCCGCCGGCAGCGCCGCGGGGCTGGATCTATGCCTGCACCTGGTGCGCCGGGACTTCGGGGCGCGGGTCGCCAACCAGGTGGCCCGCCGGCTGGTGATCGCGCCGCATCGGGACGGTGGCCAGGCCCAGTTCATCGAACGCCCTTTGCCGCAGACCGCAGGAGGGCGGCTCTCCCAATTGATCGCGGAACTTCAGGAAGACCTCCGCGACGCCCCCAGCATCCGGGACCTGGCGTCGCGTGCGGCGATGAGCGAACGCACGTTCATTCGCCGGTTCCAGGAGGCCACCGGGGTCGCGCCGGGCGCCTGGCTTGTGGCGGCCCGGGTCGACCGCGCCCGCGACCTCCTGGAGACCACCGATCTCAGCATCGAGCAGGTCGCGGCTGAAAGCGGCTTCGGGGCGGCGACCACCTTGCGCCATCACTTTCGCCAGCGGCTTGGCCTGAGCCCCGCCACCTACCGGGACCGCTTCGGCCAGGCAGGCTTTTGTCGCCCCGCCGCATGATGAACGCGGTCTCATCGCGCCGCTGCGGCCTTGGCCAGCCAGGCGCGCGGGGCGCGACGACCGAAGCGGTTCAAAGGCCGTGGCGTCTGGCCCCTGTCGGTCTCTTTGGCTGTAAACTCGCGGGAACCGACAGGGGCGCATTGCCGAGACAGGTTGACGCGTGAGTGTAGAATGAAGGCGTACAGACGTCTCCAGAGCTTGACGATGGAGGCGGTAGCTCATCGGAATATTGGCCATACTTGGCCAAATTGTTGCGATCATCCACAATATCGGCCATATTTGGCCGATGCTTAAGACGTACTCCGAACTTCTGCAGGATCTTGGGCGGCGCATCGGGGCGCGTCGCAAGGCCTTGGGGTGGACCCAGCAGGCGGCTGCCGAAAGGTCAGGCGTCAACTACCGCACTTGGCGTCGCCTTGAAGGCATGGGGCAGGCCTCTGTTCAGGACTTGGTGAAGGCCGCTGTCGCGCTACGCTGCGAGGAGGGGTTGGAGGACCTGTTTCCGGCCCCTGTCGCCACGACGCTCGACGAGCTATTGCGTCAGCAGAAGGCGCGGGCCCGACAGACCAGGGCGCGTGGCGTATGAAGTTGGCCCCAGGCACGCCTCTCGCCATCAACCTTATCTTCGATGAAAACCGGCCCCCGATACCCACGGTGCGCCTGGCGATGGCGCAGGGGTTTGCGCAGTTGGAATGGTCCCCGCACATCCTCGCCAGTCGGCTACCGGTCTCGGGCCTGCACTATCCGCCCGAGCCTGGCCTCCATGGCGCGCGGCGCCGGGACTTCGAGGGCCTGCACGGTTTCGTCGCCGACAGCCTGCCCGATGCGTGGGGCATTCTTGTCACCCGCCGCCGGCTCGCGAAGTTGGGTGTGCGCCTTGAGGATCTTAGTCCCCTGGACCGACTGGCCTTGGTCGGGCGGCAGGGCCGAGGCGCCATGGCCTTTCATCCCGACACGGCGCTCGCGCCGGAGGTTGAGACCCTGGACCTCGACGTCTTGGCCGCTGAGGCCGTGGCCATCATCGCCGGCGACGAAAGCGCGCTGGCGACCACCCTGGCCACGCTGGCCAACGGATCGGGCGGCGCTCGGCCTAAAATTCACGTCGGTTTCGATGCCAACGGCGCGATCTCCGTGGCGCAGGGCGAGGCTGCGCCGGGCCATACCGCCTGGATTGTCAAGTTCGCCGCGCCCAGCGATCCTCCCGACATCGGTCCAATTGAGGCGGCCTATGCCACGATGGCCAAGGCGGCAGGACTGGATGTCGCCGAACACCGGCTGCTTTCGGCGAGGTCTGGCCCCGGCTACTTCGCCACGCGTCGGTTTGACCGACCCGAGCCTGGACGCCGGCTCCACATGCTTTCCTTGGGGGGCGCGATCGAGGCGCCCTGGACGCAGCCTTCATCCTACGACCTATTTCTGCGAGCGACCTTGGCGCTCACGCGCCATGCCGGTGACCTGACCGCGGCGTTCCGGCGCATGATCTTCAACGTTCTGGCCAGCAATCGCGATGATCATGTCCGCCAGCACAGCTACCTGATGGACCAGGCGGGGGGCTGGCGTCTCGCACCGGCCTACGATCTGACCTTTTCAGCAGGTCCCGGGGGCGAACACTATCTTGACGTCGAGGGCGAAGGCCGCCGCCCGACCCGGTCCCATGTCCGGGCGCTGGGTCAGCGTCATGGCTACGACAGGGCAACTGTCGATCAGGTCATTGACGAGGTGTCCGCCGCGCTGGCTGGCTGGTCGAGCTTCGCCGACGACGCCGGGGTGACGACGCGCTCCAAGATCGCCATCGCCGCAGCTCACGCCGACGTTTCCGGGCCGTTTTTCGCGGCATCTTGAGTGACGAGCGCGAAGGGCGCCGGTGAAGGCGGCTTCGGCGCGGCGGGTTTCCATCGCCCCGCCGCCTGATGCGGGCTAGCCGCCGCGCGCCGCCTTACCCCCCGGTGCGGCCACGATCATCTGGATCAGCTCCTCGGTGATCTTCGGCTCCAGGCCCTCGGTGTGGCCCTTGTCCAGACGCACCACGTCGGCCACCAGCCGGTCATCCTGGCACTTGGGATAGACGAAGACCTGCGCCGTCCCCGGCCGGGCCTTCAGACCCCAGACCGGATAGGTCGAGCGGGCGGTGTCATAGACCCAACCGGCCTTCTCATCGATCACGTCGGGGCGTCGCACGCGCGGGGCGCAGGCGTATTTCGCGGCCCAGGGCGAGGTCTCCGGCAGTGAGACGATCTCGCGCTCCCCGGTCTCATAGATGTGGGAGAAGTCGCAGGCCTGGGGTGGTCCTTCGCCAAAGCTGCGTGGACGGGCGGGCGGCGGCGTGCCGTCGGCCTGGGGTGGGCCGAAGCCCGGCACGATGGGGGCCTGGCCGATGCGGCCCCCCGACAGGCTGAGCAGGCCGTCGACCTTGCCCTTGAAGTAGTCGGAACAGACGATCCGGTGCGAGGTCATGCCGCCCTGGCTGTGGCCCGCCAGCCAGAAGGACTTGATGTTCTGTCGGCCGAACTGCTCGAGCACCAGATCGGTGATCGTCTGCAGATGGGCGTCGTCGGCGGCCGGCTGCCACATGCGCACGTCAGGGCCGCCCGGACCCATTGTGGCTGTTGTCGCAGCGGTGGGAGTGGCGATCACCAGCCGGTACTTTTCCTTGTAGTCCATGGCCGGGAAGTAGTGCCGCTGCCAGTTGCCGATGGAGCCGGCGCCGTGGATGTTGAGGATGAACACCACCTTCTCGTCCGGCTTCAGGTCGCAGGGATAGTCGAGGAAGAACTTACGGCCGCCCACGGTGGTGTTGCCGGTTTCGCCGATCAGCGCGCCCTGGCAGTCGGCGCCGGAGCAATGCATGGCCGGCGGCGTCGTGCAGGCCACACCAGCCTTGTCGGCCGCGAAGGCGGTAGGCGCGAGACTGATGAGAGCCAGGCCCGCGAGGACGGGCAGGGTGGTTTTCAGGTTCATGGGGGGCCTCCTCATTTCGCGACCATCATCAGCTTGACGATCTCTTCGGTGATGTGGGGCTCAAGCCCCTCGGTGTGGCCCTTGTCCAGGCGCACGATGTCGGCGACGACCTTGCCGTCGGCGCAGGTCGGATAGAGGTAGACCTGGGCCGCGCCCGGCCGGGCCTTGCCGCCCCAGATCGGGTTGGGATTGGCCTGGACACGGCTGTCGCTGACATAGCCGGCCTGGGTGTCGATGATCTTCGGGCCCAGGGTCTGGGCGCCGCACTTCAGCTTCTGCGCCCACGGCGAGGTCGCCGGCAGACCCGCTGCGGTCAGTTCGTGCTCGCCGGTCTCGTAGATGTGGGAGAAGGCGAACTCCGGCAGGATCGAGGCGTCCGCCGCCAGCCGCATCGGGGCGCCTGCCGGGACGCCGGGCGGGGTCGCAGGTTGGCCGCCGGGGCCAGGGATGGGCGCGCGGACCTCCTCCCGCTTCGAGCCCAGCCGCCCGCCCGACAGGCTGACCCAGCCGGTCAGCCGGCTGCGATAGGGCGCGGTGGTCAGCAGACGGTTGGAGGTCTGCCCGCCCAGGGAGTGTCCGGCCAGCCAGAAGGCCTTGATGTTGGCGGCGCCGAAGTCGGCATAGACGCGTTCGACGATGGCTTGAAGATAGGCGTCGTCCTTGGCCGGGTTCCAGCCCAAGTCCGAGCCGCTGGGGCTGGCGATCACCAGACGGTATTTTTCCTTCAGGTCGACGATGGGGAAGTAGTGCCGCTGCCAGTTACCGATCGAGCCTCCGCCATGGAGGTTGAGAACGAAGGTGACCTTCTCGCCGGGCTTGAGGTCGCAGGGATAGTCCAGGAAGAACTTCCGCCCGCTCGCGGCCTCTACCGCGTTGCCAGTCTCCGCGATCAGCGGCGCGGCGCAGCCCGTCACATCACAATGGAAGGGTGGCGGAGTCTGGCAGGCGACGCCGCCGACCTCCTTGGCCAGGGCCTGGGATCCGAACGTCAGAACCGCTCCAGCGCCCAGCAGTGCGGCGGTCCGCGAAATAGATGTCAGCAAGACAGGTCTCCTCCACCCGAGATCGGCGTCTCCGCGCCGTGGCTTCACACTAACACTGTTAGGGAGATATTGCGCGCCTATTTCATCGGTGATCAAGTCGGCTTCGACCGGCGTGGAGCAACGGCATGGCCCTCGAGCGGGCGACGATCATCTCGGCGGCGTTGAAGCTCCTGGACGAGGTCGGGATCGAGGGCTTGAGCAACCGTCGGCTCGCCGCTGAGCTGGGGGTGAAGGGGCCTTCGCTCTATTGGCACTTCAAGAGCATGGCTGACCTGCACAGCCAGATGGCCGAGGCGATGTTGGCGCAGGTCATGCCCTCACCGGATCCCGAGGCCTTTCCCGGCGGCTGGCGCGAATGGCTGTCGTTTGGCGCCTGGGGCCTGCGTGGGGTGGCGATGTCGCGGCGGGACGGCGTGGAGATCCTGGCGACGGCCAAGCCCACTGGGACCAATCCGCTGCTGAGCTTCCCGGCCATGGTCGGCCGCCTGGAGGCCGCAGGCTTCGCGCCGGACGCCGCCCGCGGCGCGATGATCGCGATCGGCCGCTATGTGATGGGATCGGCCCGCAGTGCGAACGCGGGTTCCGACGCGGACTTCGCTTTCGGACTGGAGACCCTGCTGGACGGGCTGGAGGTCAGGTTGGCGCGGACGAACCCCTGAAACCCAGGGCGTCCAGAACGCGCTCGACCTGCAGCTCGGTTGGCAGGGCGATGTTGACGGTGACGACATCCTTCTCAGACGCCGGGGGCTCCAGGGTCAGGAGTTGGCTGTCCAGCATCTGCGGCCCTGCGAAGTGGCCGGTGCGTTCGGCCAGCCGCCGGTGCAGGAGGTCCCGATCTCCCGTCAGCCAGACGAATCTCAAGCCCGGCCGGCCGGTTCGAAGGCTTTCCCGATAGCTCTGCTTCAGCGCCGAGCAGGCCAGGAGGCAGGGCGCGTTCTCGGCGCGGCGGTCGTCGATCCATTGGCGCACGGCTGCAAGCCAAGGCGCGCGGTCGGTGTCGGTCAGGGGTTCGCCGCGCCGCATCTTCTCGACGTTCGATGGGGGGTGCAGGTCATCGCCATCCTGGTGGGCCCAGTCCAGGCGCGCGGCCAATGCCGCCGTCAGGGTTGACTTGCCC
>NZ_JBBKVV010000015.1:0-5825 GCF_037968635.1 Phenylobacterium sp. | reverse complement strand
ATCCAACCCCCGCGCCGAGGCCGCCTCCAGGGTCTTGAACACCGGGCAGGGAACCTTGACGCCGCGACGCGACAGGCACGCCCCATCGGAGTGGGCGGTGTGCAGATGCAAGTCGCCGCGATACCAGCCCGCGCCCGCCGTCACCGGCGCAGCCGACAGGCTGGCGGGGCGATCGCCCGCCCGCTCGAACCAGATCCTGGCGCTATAGGCCGCGCGCGTCCCCTTGCGGATATTCGGCGCCCCCAGCACCAGCCGCCAGGTCCCCGCCGGCAGCGGCCCCGGCAGATAGGACGGCGTCGCCTCGGCCTCGGAAATCGTGAAGCTGCTCTTGTTCCCGCCGCTCCAGCCCCGGAACCGCTGCGGGTCGCGCAGGCCAAGGTCGATGGTCGCCTTCTGCTCCCGCCCCAAGTAATCGAAGGCCACGGTGATCCGCGTGACGCCCGCCGGAACCCTGAACGGAACCTCGCGATAGGTCTGGTGATCGGCCCCGGTCAGGGCGCCGGTGAGGGTCAGGTCAGGGGCG
The DNA here is from genome assembly GCF_037968635.1 of Phenylobacterium sp. Lineage (GTDB taxonomy): Bacteria > Pseudomonadota > Alphaproteobacteria > Caulobacterales > Caulobacteraceae > Phenylobacterium. The sequence goes on along the minus strand of NZ_JBBKVV010000015.1, from coordinate 5,302 downwards.
CCTTGCGCCCAGGCCGCCGACCCGAAGACCAGCACCGCCAGCAGGGTGAGGATGTAAAGACTGCGCCGCATCGGCAATTCATAGCGCAGCAAGATCCTCAAGTGTCATCCCGGCTTTGCCGCGCAGCATTTCCGCAGCAAAACGCCCTCCCCGGTCTCCCGGGAAGGGCGAAAATGCTGCACGCCATGCTGCGCAGCATGGAGTGCGGTAAGTCGTTGATTAGACGCTACGCTTCGTTGCCGAAGATCACCGTGCCGGCCGCGGCGAACATGCCGCCGACGCCCTGGCAGACGCTGATCTTGGCGCCGTCCACCTGGGCCGCCGCGGTGCCGCGCATCTGACGCACGCTCTCCATCAGGGCGTACATCCCGTACATGCCCGAGTGCATGTACGACAGGCCGCCGCCGTTGGTGTTCATCGGCAGCTTGCCGCCGATGGCGGTGTTGCGTTCGCGCACGAAGTCCTTGGCCTCGCCGGGCTTGCAGAAGCCCAGGTCTTCCAGGCCGTACAGCGGCAGGTGAGCAAACGCGTCGTAGATCATCAGGTGATCGACGTCGGCGTGCTTGACCCCGGATTCCTCGAAGGCCTTCTTGCCGGAGACCCGGAACGCCTTGGAGGAGTTGAAGTCCTCCATCTGGCTGACCATCGGGGTTTCGACGCTTTCCCCGGTGCCCAGCACATAGACAGGCTTGTTGGGGAAGTCCTTGGCCCGGTCGGCGCTGGTGAGGATCAGGGCCCCGCCACCGTCGGTGACCAGGCAGCACATCAGCATCCGGAACGGCCAGGCGATCATCGGCGAGTTCAGCACGTCGTCGACGGTGATCGGGTCCTTGAAGGACGAGCGCGGGTTCAGCGCCGCCCATTCCCGCTGCACCACGGCCACCGTGGCCAGGTCCTCCTCGGTCACGCCGTAGGTCTTCATGTAGCGAAGCACCGGGATCGTGAACATGGTGGGGGGGCTGGTGACGCCATAGGGCATCTCGAACTGGCCCATCAGCGAGGTGGCGTTACGGCCAAAGCCGCCGGCGCCGACTCGGCTGCGGCCCGATTCCCCGTGGGTGATCAGGATGGTCTTGGCCAGGCCCGCATTGATGGCGGCCGCCGCATGGCGGACGTGCAGCATGAACGAGCAGCCGCCGACGCTGGTGCCGTCGGCATAGGTCGGCGTGATGCCCAGATACTGGGCGAGTTCGACGGGGCTGACGCCGGCGGTGGCGACGCCGTCGATGTCCGAGGGCTTCAGCCCCGCGTCCTTCATGGCGTTCAGCGCGGCGTCGGCGTGCAGACCCAGGACGGAAACGTCCGGAATCTTGCCCATCTTGGTGGTCTCGGCGGCCCCAACGACCGCAACGGATTTCGGTGTCATATGCGCTCTCAGCCCTTCGCCGGTTCGAACAGGGGAAGGGAAATGTCGTCGGTCTGCTTCTCGAACTTCACCTGGACCTTCATGTCCAGCTGCAGGGCTTCCGGCGTCTGCGGGCAGCCCACGATGTTGGTCATCAGGCGAGGACCTTCATCCAGCTCCACCACCGCGATGGAGTGCGGCTCGGTCCCCATGTCGGGACGCGGACGGTGGTTGATGACGTAGGAGTAGAGGAAGCCCTTGCCGCTGGCGGCATAGACCTCGACATCGCGCGATCCGCACTTGGGGCAGAACGGGCGGGGCGGGAAATAGCTGTGGGTGCATTCGGTGCAGCGCTGCAGACGCAGTTCGCCGTCCTTGCAACCCTCCCAGAAATGCCGGGTCTCCGGCGTGGGTTCGGGCAACATTCGAGCCATATGAAAAATCGTCCCTGATCAAATTCGTCTTGGCCCTCAAAACGAGGGCGCTGCAACAAACCCGAGGTTGGGCCGCTTGTCGATTGGTAAAGGGGCGGGAAAGCGCAGACTCGCGGCTGATCCCGCCTCTCCCCCAGGGGGAGAGGCGGGGTGGCTGGAGACAGGAATTGGCGCCCCTCCCGCCCGAAAGGCGGTAGAGGCGTCTGCTGCCCAATAGGCCCTGAGGTGATCGAGCCATGACGTGATCGCGCAATATGGATGGTCCGACGACCTGGCCCAGGCCTTCGCGGCCCATGCCCAGGCCGGCCACACCCCGGCGCGCGTCGTCGCCCAGCATCGCGACGGCTACCTGGTGGCCACCGACGAGGGCGAACTGCGGGCCAATCTGTCGGGCCGCCTGCATCACGAGGCGCAGGAAGCCGAACCCCCGGCGGTCGGCGACTGGGTGGGCCTGGCCCTGAACCCCGCCGACGGCGCGGCCACGATCGAGGCGGTCCTGCCGCGCCGCACCGTGCTCACGCGACGCGCCGCCGACAGCCTGGGCAGGCTGCAGGTCATCGCCGCCAATATCGACGTGGTCTTCGTCGTCTCCTCGATGAACGCCGACCTCAATCCCCGCCGCATCGAGCGCTACCTCGCCGCGGCCTGGCAGAGCGGCGCCCGGCCGGTGGTGGTGCTGACGAAGTCCGACCTCTGCGACGATCCGCAAGCCGCCGCCGCCGACATCGTCGCCCTGGCGGACGGCGTCCCCGTGCGGCTGGTCTCGGCCCACCAGGGCCTGGGGCTCGACGCCCTGCTGGACGAGGTCGCGCCTGGCGAGGTCTGCGTCCTGATCGGCTCGTCCGGGGTCGGCAAGTCCACCCTGGTCAACGCCTTCCTGGGCGAGGACCGCCTGTCGGTGGCGGAGATCCGCGAGGCCGACGACCAGGGCCGCCACACCACCAGCAGTCGGCAGCTGGTCCTGCTGCCCGGCGGCGCCCTGCTGCTCGACACGCCGGGCATCCGCGAAGTCGGCCTGATCGACGCCGAGGAGGCCGTGAGCGAGGTCTTCGACGACATCGAGAGCCTGGCCGGGACGTGCCGCTTCAACGACTGCGGCCATACTCACGAACCCGGCTGCGCGATCCAGGCCGCCTTGCAGAGCGGCGCCCTCGATCCCGGCCGCTGGGCCAACTTCCAGAAGCTCGGGCGCGAGCTGGCGGCGGTGGCGCAGAAGGCCGAGCGGATCGCCAAGGCGGCCGAGCGCCGCCAGTCCGCCGCCCAGGCCAAGACCTACCGCACCACCAAACGGGACCATCGGGGCGGCGCCGACTGATCTGCCTGTTTTTTCACAATTTCCGCCCCGCACCCCCCCGAACGGGTTAGGGAGGGGCCGCCCCAGAAGAGAGACACGCCATGCCCGCCTACACCATCGTCACCACCAGCGCGGCCCAGGGCAGCGACGCGGCCGAGATGAACACCCTCACCGACGACTTCACCCAGCAGGCCGAGGCGGTCGGCTATTCCCGCCGCATGGCCGACGAGATGCTGGGCCTGGCCCACCAACTCTCCCTGGATTTCGACTACAGCAATGTCGCCCTCTATGACGGCGACCTGCTGGACGAAGACCTCGACCCCGACCACCCCGCCCTGATCGGCGTCTGGGTCCTGGACGACGACGGCTGCGCCTTCGTCCCCGCCGACGAATTCCGCGACGTGGTGACGGAGCAGGCCTGATCGCGGGGCGACTCCCCACATCAGCCCCAAGCGGCGCCCAGACTGAAGGAAGCGGAACTGGAAGCCTGCTCAAGAGCTAAGCCTCCGCTTCAGGGAGGCCTCAATGACCGGCGCCACGATCAAACGCGATCTCAGGACAGGCCGCTCCCTCTGGGCTGACAGCCCCGGGCTGGGCGTGCCGGTGCGGCCGCTGACGGCCGCGATCAGCGTCGATGTCGCCATCGTCGGCGCCGGGATCAGCGGCGCCTTCATGGCCCACGAGCTGTCGAAGGATCACTCGGTCGCGGTGCTGGACCGACGCGCGCCGCTGATGGGCTCCACCCTGGCCTCGACGGCGCTGCTGCAGTGGGAGATCGACCTGCCGCTGACGGCGCTGGCCCAGAAGATCGGCGCGGCAGACGCCCGGCGGGCCTATCTGAGGTCCCGTCAGGCCGTCGACGCCCTGAAACAGATCGTGGCGCAGGAACGCGTCCCCTGCGGCCTGAAGGACAAGTCGTCACTCTACCTGGCGGGCGACGCCCACGGCCATCGCGCGCTGGAGGCTGAGGCCGAGGCCCGCGCGGCCATCGGGTTGGAGAGCCGGTATCTGAACGCCGCGGCGTTGCGCGAGCAGTTCGGCGTGGATCGGACCGGAGCCATCGTCTCAGCCGGGTCGGCCAGCGGCGACCCGGCCCGACTGGCGGCCGGGCTGCTGAGGCGCGCCCAGGCGCGGGGCGCGAAGGTCTGGTCGCCCGTCGAGGTGCTGAGGGCTGTCAGTGATCCGGACGGCGTGACGCTGCTGACCGACGCGGGTCACGCCGTGCGGGCCAGGTCGCTGGTGTTCTGCTGCGGATACGAATTCCCCAAGGGCGTTCCGACCCCGGGGGCGGAGGTCATCTCGACCTGGGCGATGGCCTCCAAGCCGCGTCAGCGGTGTCCCGCCTGGATGCGGGACATGCTGGTGTGGGAAGCCTCCGATCCGTATCTCTATCTGCGGATGGGCCGCGATGGCCGCCTGATTGTCGGCGGTGAGGATGAGGCCTCCCCCGTCGCGCACCAGGACAAGGCCAAGCTGCAGCAAAAGTGCGAGACCATCGCGGCCAAGCTGACGCGGCTGTTGCCCGATATCCTGTTCGACACCGACTATGGCTGGGCCGGCGCCTTCGGCGAGAGCGCCACGGGCCTACCCCGCATTGGCCCGGTTGAGGGCATGGACCACAGCTGGGCGGTCATGGGTTTCGGCGGCAACGGCATCACCTATTCGGTCATCGCCTCACAAGTCGTCGCGGCGGAGGTGCGCGGCGAGCCTGACCCGGACGCGGATCTCTACATGTCGTGACGTGGGGGCTGCGCGAGCGCGAGCTTCGCGCCAGGAGCGGAAGCTAAGGCGCCGCCGGAAACTCGCCGTTCAAACCTGGCGGTCCGCGGCACAGCGACCGGAGAGTTTCGGCCCGGACCCCGACGGTGAGAATCGACCCATGGCGGACGTTGGGAAGGTCTGGTTGCCGGTAACGTTGCAGCTAACGACTGAGCCGCGAGAATGGGTCAGAGTCTGCGCCGCGCCGGCCATCCAAAGTGACCTTCATGACTCCTGTCGTCCAATGAGTTGCAAATCCAGCGCGAACTGGCCAGCGGCCCGCTGGTGTTCACTGAAAGGCTGGACCGCCACTGTATCGCCGATCGCTGGATCGAGCTGAAGGTGACGGGCGTCTAAGAGGAGCGGGATGGCCTCATCGTGCTTTGGCGCGACTATTTCGACTTGGCGCCCCTGACGAAGGCTTGGCCAGAGTTGCTGGGCTAGCCCCCGCCGCTGCTCACGACAAAACAC
>NZ_JBBKVV010000014.1:0-3112 GCF_037968635.1 Phenylobacterium sp. | reverse complement strand
CCGCCCTGGACCGGCCCGCCACGATCGATCTCGCCTGGAACCCGCTTGCGCCAAATCCCGCCACCAGCGGCGTCGCCCCCTGGCGCATCCTCAACCTCGGCAACAGCCAGAGGGTCGAGTTGATGCGCTATATCGAGGTTCTGGAGGAAAAGCTCGGCGCCAAGGCCAAGCTCAATCTCATGCCCATGCAGCCCGGCGACGTCACACGCACAGAGGCCGACACCACCGAGACACAGGCCGCCCTCGACTACGCCCCGAAAACCCCCATCGAAACCGGCATCGGACGTTTCGTCGAATGGTATCGAGACTACTACAAGGCGTAGCGCAGCTATAGCGATGGGGCCTGGGCGCTCGCCGCATACCCGGCGAGTGTTATGCGCAACCGCTCTTCGCCAAGACGGACGAAATAGTCTTGCTCCACCAGGTGAGCGATCGCCGCGTGAAGTCGCGGGACGTCGAAGGCCCCTGAGACGCCGGCCGCATCCATCAAGGCGCCGGCCGAAATGGTGTCGCCCGGCGCAAGTCCGCTGGCCCGCGCCGCTGCGAGCAATGCCCATTCAGGGTCGGCGAGTAGCAATCGCTCGCCCTCGGGAGCGGAGGGAGATGCCTCGGTATCGTCGACCTCGGGCATCCTCAGGCGATGCAGCATCGCATCCGCCAGTTCCCGTTCCCCCAATACGATCTGGTCGGCCCCCAATCTCCGCAGGTGCTCAGCTTCGGCGTCGGAATGGGCGCGGGCGATGATGTGAAGCTCGGGATTGGCGCGCCGCGCCTCCTCAACCACGCCACCGGCCTCAAAGCCATTCGGGATGGTCACCACAAGACTTCGGGCGATTGAATCTCCAGCAGCCGTCAAGACTCGCGCATCTGCGGCGTTGCCGTTCACGACCTCGAAGCCTGCGTCCCTGGCGCGTCTCTCCGCCGCATCGTCCAGGTCGACGATCAAGAACGGCCGACCCGCAATTTCCAGGCCCTCCGCGAGGCGTCGACCTACCTGGCCGAAACCGACCACGATGACATGCTCGCTCAGTGCGGTGGATCGCAGGTCGTTGGCCGGGATGGGCAAGGGGGTTTCGGTCGCCCCTGCGCGGACACGTCCCAACCCGAAGACCGCATTGAAGAGGAACGGATTGAGGATGATCGAAATGATCGCCCCAGCCAGGATCAGATCTCGTCCGGCTTCAGGAAGCAGACCCAATCCAACGCCGAGCCCCGCCAGGATAAAGGAGAACTCGCCGATCTGAGCGAGGCTGGCCGAGATCGTCAGCGAGATATTGGTGTCGTACTTGAACAACCTGACGATGGCGAAAGCCGCCATCGACTTGCCCACCACGATGATCGCGACGGTCGCCAGTAAGGCCCAGGGCTGCTCGATCAGGACCGCGGGATTGAACAGCATCCCGACGGAGACGAAAAACAGCACCGCGAAAGCGTCGCGCAACGGCAGGCTCTCCTCCGCGGCTCGTTGGCTAAGCTCCGACTCCGCTAGGATCATGCCGGCAAAGAAGGCGCCCAGAGCAAAGGAGACACCGAACAGGCTGGCCGCGCCAAACGCCACACCCAGGGCGATGGCCAGCACCGCCAGGCGAAAGAGTTCGCGAGATCCCGTGTGCGCCGTCCAGTGCAACAGCCATGGGATGACCCGCCGCCCGACCACCAGCATCAGGGCCGCGAAGCCTGCGACTTTCAGGATCGTGACACCCAAGGGCACGATCCAGGCGCCAAGGGGGTCTGCGGGACCGCTGGCGGCATCGGTGAGACCACCTGCCAGAGCCGGCAGCAGCACCAGGGCCAGCACCATGGCGAGGTCCTCGACGATCAGCCAGCCCACCGCGATTCGGCCGCGGTCGGTCTGGACGATCCGACGTTCCTGAAGGGCGCGGAGCAGCACGACGGTGCTGGCGACCGAAAGCGCCAGGCCAAACACCAAGCCCGAGATCAGGGACCAGCCCAAAAGATGCCCCAACCCCATTCCGAGCAGGGTCGCCACCGTCATCTGGCCCAAGGCGCCCGGAATGGCGATGGTGCGCACCGACATCAGGTCCTTCAAGGAGAAATGAAGTCCAACTCCGAACATCAGCAAGATGACGCCGATCTCCGCCAACTCGGTCGCCAGGCCCTGATCGGCCACATAGCCGGGGGTGAACGGCCCCACGATCACGCCAGCCAGCAGATAGCCCACCAAAGGCGACACTTTGACGCGATGGGCCAGGGCGCCGAAGGCGAAGGCCAGAGTCAGGCCTGCGACAATGGTTGCGATCAAGGGAGTATGATGAGGCATTGATCTCCGGCGGATCAGACGAGAGTGAGCTATGTCCGTCTGCCTAGGATTTCGTGCCGAATTCGGCCAATAGAAGTTGCGTGATCAGAGATGTTTAGCCGCCGCAAGCAGGTTGAAATTCACGCCGCACGCTTGGAGACGAGGTCAAAATCTCGCTCGGCTAGGGAGCCCGTGTCCGTCACCACAGAATCCGTGACGTACTGCTTAAGCGAATGATGCGCTGTTCAAGCCGGCCGCGATCGCCTGCGACGTGCAGGGGATTGAGCGAACCCCAGATTGGGGTCTACGACTTGCACCCAGCGCCTGGGGGGTGCTTCAAAATGATACGTGTCGTCTTCTGGTGCGGTGTGGCGCTGGCGGCCATCACCGCCTCGTTCGGTTGGGGGTCGATCGACCGGTCCTTCACCTACTTCCGCGACAACGCCTATGAGCGCGAGGCCGCTCTGCAACAGTGCCTGGCCGGTCAGGTGAAGGGCGTGATCTGCCAGAACGCGGCCCGCGCCGCCCGAACTGTGGCCGACCGGGAAGGGCTGATTGGCCTCTATTCGCCCACCACCACAGCGGTCGCCACGATCCGCTAGGCGCCGCCTACCTCGCCACGCACGACAGCAACGCCGCGGGACCTCCCGCGGCGTTCGCCGTTGCGCCGGCGGCTGAACCCATCGAACGCGCACGAAAAAGGGCGGCGGACCCGAAAGTCCGCCGCCCCAGCTTCTTTAGCTCAGACTGGGCTTAGAAGCGCAGCTTGATGCCACCAAACACCCGGCGGCCGACAACGTCGTAGGTCGACGGATCGGTGCCCGATTGCACGTTCGGCGCGTAGGTTTCGGC
>NZ_JBBKVV010000013.1:0-3634 GCF_037968635.1 Phenylobacterium sp. | reverse complement strand
ATCGCGCAATTGGGTCCGAACGGCTAGGCGCTGGCGAGCGCGCTCTGGAACAGGATCGCGCCGTCGGCGGAGCCCAGCTCGGCCTCGAAGGCGCGGTCGGGGTGGGGCATCAGGCCCAGGACATTGCCCCGGGCATTGACCACGCCGGCGATGGCGTTGGTGGAGCCGTTCGGATTGTCCTGGTAACGGAACACGACCTGCCCCTCGCCCTCGATGCGGGCCAGGGTGTCGGCGTCGGCGAAGAAGTTCCCCTCGCCATTGCCCACCGTCATGGTCACCTCGCGGCGACCGGCATAGCCGGCGGTGAAGCGGGTCTGGGCGTTGGTGACCTCCAGCGCCACCGGCTTGCAGACATATTTCAGCGCCTCGTTGCGCAGCAGGGCGCCGGGCAGCATGCCGGCCTCGCACAGCACCTGGAAGCCGTTGCAGATGCCGACGGTGGCCACGCCACGCTCGGCGGCCAGCTTGACCTCGTTCATCACCGGCGACAACGAGGCCATGGCCCCGCAACGCAGATAGTCGCCATAGGAAAACCCGCCCGGCAGGACGATCAGGTCCAGGCCATGGGGCAGGGCGGTGTCGCCGTGCCAGACCATGTCGACGGTCGCGCCGGTGGAGCGTTCGATGGCGACCTTGCAGTCGCGGTCGCAGTTGGACCCAGGGAAGACGATGACGGCGGCTTTCATGGGCGCGTTCCTAGGCCGATTTGAGCGGGATTTCCAGGCTGGGGCAGGCTCATTTCGCGCGCGCCTTGGCCAGGGCCTCGAGATAGGCGACCAGCTCGGCGTAGCCCTTCTCGTCGCCATAGGCGCAGCCGGAGTTGGTGATGCCTGTTGGGGTGACCTGCTGCTTGAGGATCGCCGGATGTCCCGGGGCTCCGGGCTCGGTGAGCATGTAGGAACTCTGTCCGCCCTCGGCGTTGTAGTAGCGGAACGGCTCGCCCCGCTCCTTGACCGCCGGCTTCATGCCTGGTGCGGTCACGATCTGCGCGCTGAGGGCCTCGAAGCCGAGGGCGCAGTCGAGCTTCAGCGGCGGCGCGCCCGCAGGCTCAGGTTCGGCGCAGGCCGACAGCAGGAGCGCCCCCATCAGCGGGAGCGCCCAGGGCCTCACGCCACCTCGACCCGGTAGCTTTCGAGGGCCGGGTTGGCCAGCCGCTTCTCGCTCATGTCCTTGACCTCGCGCTCGGTCTCGGCGGCGTCCTTGCCCTTGAGATCAAACTCGATGGTCTTGCCGACCCGGACGCCTTCGACATGACCCCAGCCGAGGCCGTGCAGGGCGGCCTCGACGGCCTTGCCCTGGACGTCCAGCACGCCGGGTTTCAGGAACACATGAACTTTCGCGCGCACTAGTGCAGGCCTCCTTGGATCACGGTGGGCATCTCTTTCATGATCCCCAGCCGCCGGGCGACTTCGGTATAGCTCTCGATGACGTCGCCCAAATCGCGGCGGAATCGGTCCTTGTCCAGCTTCTCGTTGGTCTGGGCGTCCCAGAGCCGGCAGCTGTCGGGGCTGATCTCGTCGGCCAGGATCACCCGGGCGAAGTCATTTTCCCACAGCCGGCCGAACTCCACCTTGAAGTCCACCAGGGTGATGCCGACCGCGCCGAAGGTGCCGGTGAGGAAGTCGTTCACGCGCAAGGTGAGCGCCATCATGTCGTCGATCTCCTGGGTCGAGGCCCAGTTGAAGGCGGTGATGTGCTCCTCGGTGACCATCGGGTCGCCCAGCTTGTCGTCCTTCAGGTAGAACTCGATGATCGAGCGCGGCAGGGCCTGGCCCTCGGGCAGGCCGAAGCGCTGCGAGAGCGAGCCAGCCGCCACATTGCGGCAGACCACCTCCAGCGGGATGATCTCCAACTCGCGGATCAGCTGCTCGCGCAGGTTCAGGCGCCGGATGAAGTGGTTCTGAACTCCGATCGAGTTCAGCCGGGTCATCACATACTCGCTGATGCGGTTGTTGATGACGCCCTTGCCCTCGAGGATGGCTTTCTTCTGGGAATTGAAGGCTGTCGCGTCGTCCTTGAAGTACTGGATGAGGGTGCCGGGCTCGGGCCCCTCATAGAGAATCTTGCCCTTGCCTTCGAAGATCTTCTTGCGGCGGGTGGTCATACGCAGCCTTCTCCACGTGGCGAGGGTTTTGGCTGGAGCCGAAACGAAAAACGCGCGCCGTTGGTCCCAACGCGCGCGATCCCGACTCCAAGCCTCTCGCCGATCTGAGGCTGGCGAAAAATAGACGATCGGACCCCGCTTCGCAAACAGCCATCGGACCCGAGCACGCGCCTTTGCGTTGCGAGCGCGCGCGCCAGGGGATATGCAACCCCGTTAAGGCCGCATCCCGGAGACCGCATGACCACCTTCAACGACCGCGAACGCGGTTTTGAGAACAAGTTCGCCCTGGACCAGGACCAGGAATTCAAGGCCGGGGCCCGCCGCAACCGGCTGCTGGGCGAATGGGCCGCGGGCCTGATGGGCCTGGAGGGCGAACGCGTGGGCGAATACGCCAAGGCCGTGATCAAGTCTGACTTCGAACTGCCGGGCGACGAGGACGTGCTGCGCAAGGTGTTCGAGGACCTCAAGGGCTCCGGCGTGAACACCAGCGAGGGCGAGGTCCGCATGAAGATGGACGAATTGCTGGCCCAGGCCCGCGAAGCCATCCGCGCGGGAACCTGACCCGCACCTGATTTCGGACCCGTCCGACAGGAACGCCGCCTCGCAAGGGCGGCGTTTTTTGTGTCTGCTGCCCTGATGACCGTCGAATCGGCCGCCGCCGTGATCGCCCGCCTGGGCTTGGCCCCGCACCCTGAGGGCGGCTGGTATCGCGAGACCTGGCGTGCGCCCTCCGACACCGGTGTCCGAAGCCCCGGCACCGCCATCCTCTTCCTGCTGGAGGCCGGACAGACCTCGCACTGGCACCGCATCGACGCCACCGAGTTGTGGCTGTTTCAGGCGGGCGCATCTCTGACTCTGAGGACGGCGAGGCGTGACGCGGGCCCCATCGGCGAGGTGCGACTGGGCGCCGACCTTCTGTCAGGCGACGCACCGCAGCACGTGGTGGCGCCGGGCGTGTGGCAGGCGGCGGAGGCCAGTGCGGAGGGCTGGTCGCTGGTGGCTTGCGTGGTGGTTCCGGGGTTCGAGTTCGCGGCGTTCGAGCTGGCGGCCGCGGGGTGGGCGCCGGGCCAGGGTTAGGCCGCCGTTTCGCCCCCTTGGACGTCCTTTCGCGGCGACCTGGGGACCTGACCGGGGTCGTCTGTGTCTCCCGCACGGCGGGTGTACCGCCTCGATCCCAACCCCGCCCGGAGACGCGCATTGCACGCTCTCGACACGGTGAGGGTTGAGTGGCGGCATCCTTCGGCGCGAAGGCTGTTTCGCGGGGCTGAACTCCGACCTAGGCTGCGCCGTTGGTCTGGGGGGACTGCATCATGCCGCGCGTCGCCGAACGCCTTGAGGGATCAGGTCCCACCGCTGGAAGGGCCCGCGACCGCGCGCCCCGGGCGCCGCGCTCCCTGATTGTCGCGCTGGGTCTGGCCTCTGCGCTGGCGCTGGCGGCGCCGGCCCTGACCCAGGCCCTGGACGAGCCCTTCGCCGCCGAAGACGCCGCGACCTACGCGGCCGCCACCGCCGCGGCGGCCATCTCATTGG